>JALOLW010000002.1 GCA_025455795.1 Spirosomataceae bacterium | reverse complement strand
CCCCGCCGCCTCGCTCCAGGCTTCCACGACGGCTGAAATGGATCGAACGGTCAACATCACCACACTCCTCGGCATCATCGATCTCGCGGTGTCATGACAGCGCGTCGGCGCGGGTCGCATGGAGGCGGACTGCCGGACCCGGGGGCGCCGAGCCTGCACGCCCGAACCGCCATCCCGCCCGTCATGATCGCCCCATCGCACGCGCATCATACAATCAAAAGTTTTAACGCGCTCTGGTTTAAAATCAGTGAATGTAAATGGACGCAATCCCTGAGGGGTGAGAGCGACAGTAGTCCCGCTTTGCAAACCATAAAAATTACGCACAGTAGGCAACCCCCCAATCAAACGAGCTTGCGGAGTAAGCAGGTCAATAAACTGATTTTGGGTTGTAGGAATTCTAAAACCAGTTTGATAAGAAGCCCGAATGTTATGATTGCGATTGGCCGAATAAACAGCCGAGATACGCGGACTAAACTGACCTGCAAAATTTTGATTTTTATCGTAGCGAACCGAGCCAGTCAGTTTTACTTTTTCTGCGATGGTTTTACCTAACTGTGTGTAAAAACCATATTCTGAAATACTTGGCTCACTACCGCGCCCCGCTTCGTTGAAGAAAATAGTACCATTTGAACGTAAATTATAGATACGATAATTACCTCCTACTATCAACTCTAACTTTTTGGGGTCAATTTGTTTGTTAAAATTATACATACCCTCAACGTGGTACATATTCGTTCTATCCAAAAACTTAGCACCTACTCCGTCGGCATTGCCTGGGATAGGACGACCTACTACTGCGGCTAACTGACGCTCAAATTCAGGTGTACCAGGGGCAAAAGCAGGAGCGTTGTTGCCAATGGCATTGTTGGCAGCAGCCAAGTACTGTGCTGACCCCATCGCAGTAGCCTGTAACGCCGATTGATACGCTGCCAATGGGGCTGCTCCACCTGCTAAGGCTCTTTGCAACGCTCCCGCAAAAACTGGAAAACTTGCGCCTGCGTATGTACCCGCAAACGTGCCAAAAAATGCCGATGTAGGGGAAGTATCAATACGATTATTGACAAAACGCCAACTGTTGTTTACTCCTAAACCCGCAATACCTACGGCATAAGAGTCCCCAGAATTTTCTTGGGTGGTGTAGCCTCGCAAAAAGAAATTACTTCCTTTCAATTCGGCCTTGTACTGCCCCATTGTGAAGTTTTGAATATAATAACGGTCAGCACCGGTATAGACAGTAGTACCTGTTCCCCAATTGGCCTGTAAAATGGCTTCAACGTTTTCATTGAGACGATAGTGGAGTGACGCATTGAATTTAAGGCTTTTTGCGGTGTAATCCACCAAATCACGTTCACGATAGCCTGTTCTGGCAAGATTAAAACCGAGCGGCTGAGCATACAAATCTGTCAAAATACGACTGTATGCCTGCTGCTGCGTAAGACCAGCAGCAGGTCCCAACAATCCTGCTAACTGATTAACACCTGCATTGAGTTGCCCCAAAGGAGAACCAGGTGTAGTCAATGCACTTTGTAGTACTTGAAACATTGTAATACCTGGGTCAATATCACCGTATATATTTACGCCATTGTAGCCACGATTGGTAGCCCGAGTACCTTCCAAACCAAACCCATTCAGTAAACTTTGATCACGATAATCGGTCGCTTGCCAATCTTGGGCTGTTAAAAACGCAGCATTCAGTTTGAACGCCACTTTGTTGTTGAACGCTTTGGCGTATCGAAAAGCAACATCGTAATAAGGAGTCGCTCCCAGTGCTTCGTTACTGTATCGTGCGGTGCGGTTGCTCGCGTTCATCATCCCCAACTTGGCGTATGCACTTACACCCTGATACAGAAATGGACTTTTGGTGGTGGTTAGCAATAAACCGTTGAGTGCATTGGGACCATACAAGGCAGATGCCGCCCCAGGAATAAGTTCAACGCTCTCGACATCCAACTCTGAAGCTCCCACAATGTTGGCAACTGCGAAGTTTAATCCTGGCGCTTGGTTGTCCATACCATCTACCATTTGCACGACACGCACGTTCCCATTACCAGAAAAACCACGAGTATTGAAATTACTAAATGTCAAACTTTGTGTACTCATTTCCACCCCTTTGATGTTTCGGAGTGCGTCATAGAAACTTGGGGCAGGCGTACTTTGCATGGCCCGAATGTCCATTTTTTCAACAGTAACGGGAGACTGTAAGACGCTTTCCTCTACACGAGAAGCTGAAACCACCACTTCTTGTCCCAAAATAGCTTGTTCTTTCATCACTATCTTCAAATCAGTGCGATCGCCCGTGACTTGAATCTCCTGGGTCTCGTAGCCTACCGACGTCACCAAAAGCGTGAAAGGCGTGGGAGTGCTGGTCGTAAGTGAAAAATTACCCTTTACGTCGGAGATAGTGCCAATCACTTTCCCCTTGACTTGGACACTTATGCCCACGAGTCCATCTTTGGTAGCAGCGTCTGTGACTGTCCCAGCGATTTTCGTCTGAGCCAATAATGCAGTAGCACTAAGGAGCCATACAGACAGGTAGCAAACAGATTTTTGTAACAATTTACTCATTTTGATTAGGTTGATTTTTAGTTTTACTAATAGATTTGTGGGGTAAAGTTCAGAATTTTACTGATAATTTACAATTTCTTCTTTTTTTTATCACAAAAAATACGCCATAATACCTGTATATTGTTCAAAAAATACAAAACAGGAATGCGATTAGAACCAACCTTTTAAAATTTACCTCACAGAGCAACCAAATATGAGTTGCCCTGTTTTTGCGTAAATTCTATTTCTTTAGGAAATGGCTCTAACACTAACTACCCAATACTCATAGCTATTTCTTCAAAATCTTAAACTCCACGCGGCGGTTGATTTGACGGCCTTCGTCGGTGTCGTTGGTGGCCTTGGGTTTGGCTTCGCCGTAGCCTTTGCTTTGCACGCGGTCAGGTTCTATGCCTTTGCCTATGAAATACTCTCGCACGGAGTCGGCGCGGTCTTGGGAGAGTTTGAGATTGGAGACATCGCTGCCCACGTTGTCGGTATGTCCGCCGATTTCGAGTATCAGCCCTGGGTTTTCGTTGAAAGTCAGCACCATTCGGTCAAGTTCGGCGTTTGATTCGGGACGTAGTTCGGCCTTGCCCGTGTCGAAGAAAATGTTGTAAAGTACCCCTACTTCGTTTTCGATAATCGGAATCATTGTCAGGTTGGTTCCTGCCATTTCTTTGAAGTCTTTGACATCGGTCAGGTCAATATTCTGCGATTCGGCGATGAAATCTTTGGCCAAAGCCCGCACGCCGTATTTGATGCCTTTGGGCAGTACGATTTTGTACTCGCCCGTGCGTGGGTCGGTTTGGGCAGTACCTACTTCGGTGCCATCGGCCAAGTTTTCATAGACAATCCGCGCTTGAACGGGCTTGCCCGTGCGGTTGTCAATCACTTTGCCGCTCAAGAGTACTACGGGGTCGGGGGCAGGAACAACAGGCACGGCGGTAGGTTCGTCTGATTTGATTTTGATGCGCACGATGTCGCCTTTGCCCACTGTATTTTTTTTGGAAACCATGTAAGCATAATCACCAGCGGCGGCGATGGAGTAGTAGGCATCGTAGCCTTCGGTGTTGATGAGGGGGCCGAGATTGACGGGTTTCGACCAGCGTTTCCAAGTTTTGTCAATGCGCTTGGTGTAATAAATATCGTTGCTGCCTTGGCCACCCGTTCTATCGCTCGAAAAATACAATGTCATGCCGTCGGAGGCCAAGAAGGGCGTCGTTTCGGTAAAATCATCCGTATTAATTTCTTCGCCCAAATCGGCGGGTTTGGTCCAAGTGCCGTTTTTTTGGAGAAAACTCACGTACAAATCATCTTTGGTACTGCGTTTTTTTTCGCTAAATGCCATCAAAAGCGTTTTGCCGTCGTTGGACAAAAACCCGCACATATACTCGCCCTTGCTGAGACTTTCGAGATTGGGGATGTTGAGCCGCTGTGGTGGCGACCAACCAGAAGCGGTACGCTTACTAAACGAAAAACCCCGCGTGATGTACGCGCCACGGTCGTATGCACCCATGATGAGAAGCGTGTTGCCGTCGGGCGTGACACTGTACGCGCAGTTGTAGTCTTCTTTGTTGAGGGGATTGTTTAGTCTTTTGGCAAGTCCCCACTGACCTCCACTAAGCTCTGAATACCAAATATCTTGACTGCCACCTTCACCACGGGTGTTTTGGGGGTGGCTCACCCGTGAAAAAAACAGCGTTTTGCCATCGGGCGAAATCAACGGACTGATTTCGTTGTATTCTGAATTGACGGCATTGCCCAAGTTTTCCACTTTGTTTTGAGCCAGTACAACGGACGCCACCAATAAACTGAGTAACGAACAACGGAGAATAGAGAAAATCATTGGATAGGTAAATATTTTCAATGTAGAAAGCCAATATCGTACCATTTTAACGAATCGCCTTTAAAAACAGATACGAAACAGGCCATAAATGTAGCGAAATCCCTCCAGACGAGTTGATATTCAAACTGATTTCTCATCTCCAAAATTCACTATGGCCGCCCAATTTTACAATCTACCCCTGATACAAACAATAGTAAGATTTCATATCAGAGATTTTTGTAAATTAGACGCTTGAAATTAACACCATTCCGAAAAAATGCAGCTTTTGCCCACCGATTTTCTTCAAAAATCTGTTTCGCTTCCCGTGTTCGATGTACGCTCACCCGCCGAGTACGCGCACGCGCACATTCCGCAAGCCCACAATTTACCGCTTTTTGAGAATGAAGAACGAGCTGCTGTGGGGACTTGCTATAAAATCCACGGTCAGGATGCTGCCGTGCGACTGGGCCTACAAATCGTTGGGCCAAAGTTAGCATCTTTTGTGCAGCAAGCCGATACCCTCGCCCCGCAGCGCGAGGTGTTGATGTATTGTTGGCGCGGTGGAATGCGCAGCGGAAGCATGGCGTGGCTGCTACGCACGGCAGGATTTAAGGTTTGCACACTCGCAGGGGGTTACAAGGCATACCGCACCCACCTCTTGGCTGCTTTTGACCAACCGCATACTATCGTGATTTTAGGTGGTAAAACGGGCAGTGGCAAAACAGACATCCTAAGACAACTCGCTGCCAACGGCGAACAAGTGATTGATTTGGAGGCATTGGCGCACCACAAAGGGTCTTCTTACGGGGGCATTGGCCAAGCACCGCAGCCAAGCACAGAGCAGTTTGAAAACTTACTTTACCAACAATGGGCTGCCTTAGACCCCTCGCGCCGCGTGTGGATAGAAGATGAAAGCCGCAAAATAGGAACTTGTCTCTTACCAGGGGGATTGTGGCAGCAGATGCAGACCGCCAAGCTCATCCATCTCCAGCTCCCCAAATCGGTACGCATAGCGCGTCTGGTGCGTGAGTACGCTTGCCTGCCCGAAGCGGAGTTGTTGGCCGCTACGACCCGCCTCCAAAAACGCCTCGGCGGACAGCACTACCAAGCAGCCGTCAAAGCCCTCGCGCAGAAAGATTATGCCACCGTAGCCGACATTACGCTGACCTATTACGACAAGGCGTATCTGCACGGCCTCGCCCAACGTTCCCCTGAAAATCTCTTCACTCTTGAGGTAAAAGAAGACAATCCTGAGAAAATTGCCAGAAAGTTGATGGAAAATATATTTTGAGATTGTTACAAAAACTACTTCAAAAAGTCCTCAAACAATTCTTCGGCGCGTTGGAGGGTGGTAGTCAAGTCGTCGTTGACGAGAATGATGTCAAATTGATTTTGAAACGACATCTCAAACTTGATTTTGTAGAGGCGTTTAGAGAGACTGTCTTCGGTTTCGGTGCCTCGCGCAATGAGTCGCTCTTTGATGGCTTCCTCGCTTGGGGCCTTCACAAAAACGGCCAAGGCATCTTCGCCGAAGTATTTTTTGAGTTTAAGCCCGCCTTTTACGTCCACGTCAAAAACCACGTGTTTGCCTTCTGACCAGAGCCGTTCTATTTCTGATTTGAGCGTGCCGTAGTATCCTCCTGGATAGACTTCTTCCCATTCGACAAACTCGTCGTTGTCAATACGCTGTTTGAAATCTTCGATAGACAAAAAATAGTAGTCCTTGCCGTGCATTTCATTGCGGCCGCGGCGGTCGCGGGTGCAGGCCGAAATGGAGAAGCCCAAGTTTTGATACTTACTGAGCAGATGCTTGACGATGGTGGTTTTGCCCGAACCAGAAGGGGCAGAGAAGATAAAAAACTTTTGTTTCAACTCAAACTCAATTTAGCTTTGATAGTGGCAACGAGGTTGTCGGGGCAGAGTCGCTTATCCAATTTATTTTGGACGGCCTCTTTGATACATTTTTCGAGATGATACATCTGAATACAATGCAAGCACTCGTCCATATTTTGCCTGAAATGTTCTTTTTCAGCCTCAGTAGCTTGCCCATCTAAGACAGCCTGTATTTTTTTGAGACACTCCGCGTGGTGTTCACAGTAGGTCTTTTGGGGCTTGTCGGTTTCAATGGAGACGGTGGATTGCATAAACAATGACATTGTAAAGGTTCAATTTTTTCTTTGAATCTTTCTGTTTGGTTCTATAAGGATTTTTGAAAAAAAAAAGTTCAATCCTCGGTTTGATAACCCATTGAGGCGGCGTAGGTTCGGAGTTTGTCTTTCAGAAGGTTGCGGGCGCGGTGGAGGCGCGAGCGAACAGTCCCAATCGGAATATCCAGAATCTTAGCCATCTCTTCGTAAGTAAATCCCTCCACATCGCAGAGGATGATTACGGTCCGAAAATCAACTGGCAATGAATTGAGGGCGTTGGCCACTTCATCGCCAATCATGTCTTGAACAGACTCTACCCGCAGGTCAGTGGTATGCTCCACTTCTGCCGATTCTTCCGAGTTGTAGGTAGTTTCGACTTCTTGGTAATCTACCTTTGAAGGCTCTTTGCTACGCTTTCGGTAATCGTTGATAAAGCTGTTTTTCAAGATTCTGAACAACCACGCTTTGGCATTAGTTCCCCGCTCAAATGAAGAAATGAAGCGGAAGGCTTTGAGATAAGTATCTTGGACGAGGTCGTTGGCGTCGTCTTCGTCCATCGTCAGCCGAAAGGCAAAGTTGTACATGGAGTTTATGTGGGGCATAAACTCGCGGTTGAATATATCATGCCTCTCGATGTCGCTGTAAGCCGTTTCAGAGGCAGTTAGGGGGATTTCTTCGATTTCTTCTGACATAATGACGGACATGGCTGCCGTAAATTTACGAAATTTAATCAACGAGCGAACTTTTCGCGGTGGCTTCTTCGCTCAAACGGTAAAAAATAACGGTGAATAGTCGTTTTTTGGGTTTGGTCTGGAGAAAGCGAAGACAAAGTATATACGTCAAAAACCATTCCAAAGGAACGACAGGGTGATTTAAGCAGACAATTTGACAGCCATTAGCGCGAAAACGCTTGCCCCAAAGTCAGTGCGACCGTCGTGAAAATGATACTTCCAAGTATTTTCAGAAAAGTAAAGCCCAACATCCCCAAACTGCCCGCTTCGACCATCAAAAGCACAAAGTGATGGATTGAAACAAGTACCAAAACGTAGGACAAAAACGCAGGAAGCCCAATGCCTCGCAGGGATAACTCCAGTCGGTTTTCAGAGATTTTTTGCGCCAACTGATAACGAATCAAAATAGGACGTAGGTAGGCTACCAACACCGACGCGATGATATGAAGTCCGAGGGTATTGTCAAAAGAATCCATGATAGCCCCTGTCATAAAACTGATAAGTAGCGCAGCTGTGAGGTTGAGTTCAAAAGGTAAAAACAAAATAGCACCTAAATAGATGTAACAAAATGCGTGGTCAAACAAAACCAAATGACGCGCCACCAATACGTGCAGTAGTACATAAAGGAGCCATCGCAAAGCACTTCTTATGAGGTCGTTGGGTGTCATTTAGGTTTTTTTTCGTTTACAGCTTCTTGCAGCGACTGCTGCTTGTTGAGTAGCTTGTTTTCGACCAAATACACGTAAGACAACGTTGAAAAATCGGTAGAAAGCTGCAAATCAATGTCATAAAAAGCACCATCGGGGGCTACTTTGAAGTTTTTGACGCGCCCTATTCGCAGTCCTGCGGGGAAGACGGCGTTTTGGTCGGTGGTGACAGCCGTATCGCCCTTGACGAGCGGTTTATAGCGTGAAATATCCTTCAACTGAATGACCGAGGGGTCGTTGCTACGCTCCCACTTAGATGTGCCTATCTCATTGCTTCTCAGTAGTTTGGTAGAAACCATAAACTGCGAATGTAAAATAGACGTGATGACCGAAAACTTATCGTTGCATATTTTGACTTTACCCACTACACCCGTTGGAGAGATGACGCCCATCCCCACTTTTACGCCGTGTAGCGTACCTTTGTCTATCGTGAGGTAGTTGTCGGCGCGGTGGGTGCTGTTGTCTATGACTTTGGCGATAGTGACCCACTGATAGCGCGCCGCAAAATCCGAATCAGGCTGATAGCCGTTGGGGGCATTGGTGGGTTTTTGTTGTTGAAGTTGTACCAACTGTTGATTCAACAGCCGATTCTCTTGGGCCAAAGACGCATTGACCTCCCGAAGATTAGAGTATTCTTTGACCGAATTGGAAACCTCCAACACTTTGGCATTGGCTGAATTGGCGGTGTTTAGGTATTCTACACTCCAATAGTTGTTGCTGTTGAAAAGCAACCAAAATCCGAACACCTCCAGCAGGACGAAGAGGATAAAGTTTCGATTGCGCGCAATAAACTCAAAAAGCTGGAGCATTTGGAAAAGTAGGCAGTAAGCAAGAAACAGTAAGCAGTAAGACACGTTGTATTTGCCTACTGCCGACTTCCAACCGCTTACTATTTTACTGAATCAATACTGATTTATACATTTCTAAGTTTTTCAGGATTTCACCTGTGCCTTTTACGACTGCTTTGAGCGGGTCGTCGGCTACGTGGATGGGGAGTTTGGTCTTTTGGGCCAGTCGTTTGTCTAGCCCGTGCAGCAATGCCCCGCCGCCCGTGAGGTGAATCCCGTTGGTATAAATATCTGCCGAAAGCTCTGGGGGGGAGATTTCGAGGGCTTTCATCACGGCTTCTTCTATTTTGGAGATGGATTTGTCGAGAGCGTAGGCGATTTCGCTGTAAGTCACCTTGATTTCTTTCGGAATCCCCGTCATCAAATCGCGTCCACGAATCTCAAAGTCGGCAGGAGGATTGTCTAATTCGGGCAAAGCCGCGCCTACCTCAATTTTGATTTGCTCGGCAGAACGCTCCCCAATGAGGAGATTATGCTCGCGGCGCATGTAGTCCACGATGTCTTTGGTGAACACGTCGCCAGCGATACGAATAGACTGCTCACACACGATACCCGAGAGTGCAATCACGGCGATTTCGGTAGTCCCACCACCGATGTCCACGATCATTGTGCCGTTGGGCTGAGTGATGTCTATACCAATACCAATTGAAGCCGCAATAGGTTCATGCACCATATATACCTCTTTTGCGCCAGCGTGTTCGGCAGAGTCTTTGACGGCTCGTTTTTCCACTTCGGTAATCCCCGATGGAATACATATCACCATGCGGTGCGAAGGCGTAAAAAATCGCCCACCTGACTCAATCATTTTGATCATGCCACGAATCATCAACTCTGCGGCCGTAAAGTCAGCGATTACTCCGTCTTTGAGCGGACGAATCGTCTTTATATTTTCGTTGGTTTTTTCGTGCATTTGCATGGCTTTGTGGCCGATTGCCAGCACTTTACCGTTTACTTTGTCCAAAGCAATAATTGAAGGTTCATCCACTACGATTTTGTCTTTGTGGATGATGAGCGTATTTGCCGTTCCTAAGTCAATAGCAATCTCGCTGGTCAGAAAATCAAATAATCCCATATTTTGGATTGGTGGGAGGTTGTTGTAAAAATTTTAGAGTGCAAAATTAAGCGAATTAGTTGGTTTTTTTGCCAACCACAAAAGCAAGTTATTTTGCATCAATCAGTTGTTAATGTATAATATGTCTTTTTATTTTTAAAAAAATACCCCCAAACAACGCTGTTTGGAGTAATAGGTAGCGATTTCCACGCTTTATTAAGGTCATATTTTTGAGCAATATTCCGTCGTTTGGCGGGTAAGGAGCCTAGAAGCCAACCGTAAAAGGCAAAGTGCGCTCGCACTACTGCCCAGATGTTTTGCCATTGCATTTTTGGTAAAAACCTTACCGCCGAGAGGCCATCTATCACAAGTCGCCCGAAGATAGTAGGCCAAAGGCGATGGGATGGGAGGTTTTTGTAAAGCATGGCCAAGCTATTGCGGTGATTGAGGAAAGTTTTGAACGCATTGCTCGGCGGGAGCGTTCCGCCGCCTACGTGATAAACCGTGGAGGCTGGACAGCAATAGACTTGATAACCCGCCAGGTGCAACCGCCAACAAAGGTCTATTTCTTCAAAATGAGCAAAAAAATCAGCGTCAAAGCCCCCCGCTTCGTGAAATAGTTTCGCACGTACAAGCATACAGGCACCAGATGCCCAAAACACGGGTTTGTTGGTATCGTATTGGCCTGTATCTGATTCACAATCAAAAAAAACGCGCCCTCGACAATACGAAAACCCCAACCAATCCAAATGCCCGCCTGCCGCACCTGCGTACTCAAACTGTGTTTTGTTGTGGTGGGCTAAAATCTTGGGCTGACAAGCCGCCACCTGCGGGTGCGTGTCCAAAAAGTCAAGGAGAGGAGTCAGCCATTGGGGGGTTACTTCTACGTCGGAGTTGAGCAAAACGTAGTAATCGGCCTCAATCTGCGCCAAACCACGGTTATACCCTTCGGCAAATCCCTCATTTCGAGACAATAAAATAGTTTTTACCGCTGTTTCCCACGTTTTCAAATAAGCCACCGAAGTATCAGTGGAGGCATTGTCCACGACATACACCGAGCCGTGGGGAGAATAAGCAACGACAGCGGGCAAGAACTTTTCCAAAAAAGCCCGCCCGTTGTAGTTCAAAATAACAACTGCGACTTTTTGTGCCATTTACTTCATCAACTTGCTCAAATCAAGTCCAGGGATATTGGGAAGACCTGACATCAGCCCTTCGGTTGATTTTTGGAGGTGGTCTTTGATTTTGTCTTCAATATTTTCAATGGCCCGATTGATGGCCGCTACGACCAAATCTTGCACCATTTCGCGGTCTTCTGCTTTAAACAAGTCAGGGTCTATTTCCAAGCCAATCACCTGTTTACGGCCATTGACGGTGGCTTTGACCATCCCTGCGCCTGCTTCGGCACTTTCGGTAATTTGCCCCAAACTTTCTTGGGATTCTTTCATCTTGGTCTGAAACTCTTTGAGTTTGCCTATCATTCCCAGCGTATCAAACATCGGCTATGATTTGTTTTTTGGTGAAAAATGGATACAAACTTAACAAAAACGTCGGTATTTTGACCGACGTTTAAAATAAATTTAGGTGGAAACTCAGGTCAGAAATCAAGTTTGAGGCGCTCTACTACTTGGTCATTGACAAGGTGTGTTTCGATGATTTCTTCGACATCGGATAGCTGCACGCCACCATAAAATACGCCCTCTGGATACACCACCAACGCGGGGCCGAGTCCACACACGTCTAAGCAGCCCGCTTTTTGGGCGCGGATTTCGACGTTCAAGCCTTTTTCTTTGAGCGATGTTTTGAAGGCATCTACCAATGCTGCGCCGTGTTCGGCACCACAGCATTTTTTGCCGCCGTCTTTTTGATTTGTACAAATGAATACGTGCTTCTGATACTTCATTGTTGGGGATGATTGAAAATGAATGATGCGTTGTTTTATGAGTAACTACTGGTTTGGACAAAAAATGTTTAGCGCAGGGAGTGTTTGACTGAAAAATAACCGATAAAGCCGTACCCAAACGCCAGCAATAAATGCAGCAGGAGCATTTGGTACGATTGCCAGTAAAGCCCCAAAGCAACTCCAGCAACAAAATAAAACGCCAACGCCAACTCCATCACCGTGAGAGCGTTAAGGCTCTTGACGAGGTATTTTTTTTGTTGCCAACCGTCCTTTTTCTGAACGATTCCCCACTTCGGAGTGCGGACAAAGGGGGTTTTTTTGCCCAAATACCCCTCCATGACGGCGATGGCATTGTGCAGCGACAACCCTAGCATCACCGACAAAAAAACGGGGAGTTTCCAGAGTAGTTCAAGGGGTGATTTGCGGCGATGGTGGGCTGTCCAATAAAACGCCAACAGCATCACTACGCTTACTTGAAAATACCGAAAAATGCCCAACATATAGCCGTATTCTGGCAAATAATGCGTGATGATGAGCGTGGGCAGACTCAACAAAGCCATCAGCAGTACGGCCACAAACACGCCGCTATTGAGCAAATGAAACGCCGCGTGGATTTTGGTAGAGAGCTTGATGGTGGACGTTTGGAAAACTTTCCAGAGGTTTTTGCGGGCGCACTCCGCCGCGCCTTTCATCCAGCGGTATTGTTGCGATTTGAGCGCGGGCATGGTTACGGGGAGTTCGGCGGGGGTTTCGAGGGTTTCGAGATACACAAAACGCCAGCCACGCACCTGCGCACGATAGCTCAAATCAAGGTCTTCGGTGAGGGTATTGGATTCCCATCCGCCCGCGTCGGTGATGCAGTTTTTGCGCCAAATCCCCGCCGTCCCGTTGAAATTGATAAAATGCCCCCCCGCATTGCGCCCGCCTTGCTCGACCACAAAATGACCATCCAATCCAAATGCCTGCAACTGCGTCATGAGCGAATACGATTCGTTGAGATGCCCCCAACGGGTCTGCACTACGCCCACGTTGGCATCGGAAAAATGAGGCAAGGTTTTTTGGAGAAAATCGGGCGTTGGAACAAAATCGGCGTCAAAAATAGCAACAAACTCCCCTTGGGCCAACGTAAGTCCATAAGCCAACGCTCCTGCCTTGAAACCCTCGCGCTGAGGGCGGCGCACCTGGCTGATTTGATAGCCTAATGCCTGATAATGAGCCACTTTTTGGGCTACTATTGATACGGTATCGTCGGTAGAGTCGTCCAAAATTTGGATTTCAAAGCGGTTTTTGGGATAGTCAAAAGCAGCCACAGCGTCTATCAACCGCTCTATGACGTATCGCTCGTTGTAAATGGGAAGCTGGACCGTGACGAGTGGCGACTGCTCCAAAACTGAGTCCTCGGCAGGCAAAGCCCCCGTCCCTCGGAGTGGACTTGATTCTTGCTGCCTTCTTCGCCAATAGTTCCATACCAAACTCAACTGCGCGCAACTGTACAGGAAGAGAATGAGGGTTGGCAAAAGATACAATATGACGATAACGGCTTCCATTGATATTACATTGGCAGCTTCACGCTGGTCTGAATCATGTTAGTGGTGCATTTGGCGATGATTTTGCCGTCGGGATGGGTGATGCGGGCTTCGCAGTGAATCACATTTTTGCCCGCGCGTATCACCTGCGCGTGTGCTACGAGCGTATCGCCCAAACGGGCGGCGGTGAGAAAATCACAGTTGAGATTGATAGATGTGTAGCCGTACTCGCGTCCGAGACCGAAAACCATCATGCCCACGAGGTCGTCCATGATGGCCGCAGCTGCACCCCCGTGGAGTGTTCCCATGGGATTGACCATTGTATCACCAACGGTGTATTCTACGGTCATTGAACCGTTTTGAGCATCAAGGAGTTTGCCGTTGAGCCATCGCCCTACACCCGATGGGCTTTGGGTTAGATTTTGTCCGATTTGAGCGCGAAAAAATTCTAAGCGTGGATTGGTATCGTTTGTCATTGACAGATTTTTGCGACAAAGATATTCAAAACATCTTGCAGTTGGGCGATGTTCTGAACGCAGAAGAAGGGGAAAAATAAAAAAGCCCACTTGACGCGGGCTTTTGATTAATATTCGTCTTCGTTGAAGAAGAAATCGTCTTTGGTTGGATAGTCGGGCCAAATCTCTTCTATGCTTTCATACGGCTGACCGTCGTCTTCCAACTCTTGCAGGTTTTCGACAACTTCCAAAGGTGCCCCAGTACGAATGGCATAATCTATCAATTCGTCTTTTGTTGCGGGCCAAGGGGCATCTTCCAAATAAGAGGCTAATTCAAGTGTCCAGTACATACGCTTCTATCTAATTAAATGTTCAAAGATTTGGTTCAATAAAACTTGCAAAAGCAACGCATTATTGTCGAAAAATGTTGCGAATCATAACTTTTTTTTTGGATTTGTCAATATTTTTTTTCAACCGACTGAAAATCAATATTTTACTTGGATGCCGTGATAGGTATTTTGTTCTTCATAATCCTTCCGCAGCGGGTGGCCTTCCCAATCTTGGGGGAGCAGAATGCGCCGTAAGTCGGGGTGACCTTCAAACTGAATGCCCAACAAATCGTAGGCTTCGCGCTCGTGCCAGTCGGCAGTGCGCCACAGATGACTCAGCGTGGGGACAGTCGGTGCAGCCCGAGGCGTAAAGGTCCGCAACACAATCCGATGCTCGTGTACCAACGAATCCAAATGATACACCACTTCAAACGCCTCTTGGGCGGGGGCGTTGTCTATGCCCGTGAGGCAAGCCAAAAAATCGAAATAGAGCCGTGGGTCATCGCGCAAAAATTGGCATACTTCCACCAATCGCTCGGGTGCGACGGTGATGGAAGGCTGCGGGGTATTGTCTTGGCTTTGGACGATGATGCCTTCGCCAAAGGTTTCGATAAGGAGCGATTTGAGCGTTGAGAAATCCATGAGAAAGCTAAATTTTTAGGCGTCCACTGTTGGCAGAATTACTTCTTGTTCCATTTCGAGCAAGAGTTTGGGCGCGAGGGGGTGTTCTTGGCGGATTTTTTCTTGGAGTTTCAGAAAACCCCCAATCAGGGCTTCGGGCCGAGGTGGGCAGCCAGGCACATAGACATCCACGGGGATGATACGGTCCACGCCTTTTACTACGTGGTAGCCATGTTCCCAGTACGGTCCGCCGCAGTTGGAGCAGCTTCCCATCGAAATCACGTAGCGCGGTTCGGGCATTTGCTCGTAAAGGCGGCGGATACGGTCGGCCATTTTGAAAGTGACCGTCCCCGCCACTATCATCACGTCTGACTGCCGTGGCGACGGGCGCGGAAAAATCCCAAAACGCTCCAAATCGTAGGTAGAGGCGTAGGTAGCCATCATTTCGATGGCGCAGCAAGCCAATCCGAAGCCCATCGGCCACAGCGACGAGAGCCGCGCCCAGTTGAGCAGGTCTTCGGCGTTGGTGAGTAGGATGCCGCCGTCGCCCGTTTTGATGCTGTTGGTTTGAAAGTCGGGGAGAGTCATGAGAGTTTACGAATTTCGAGCTGCGAATGATATGATACCCACTCCCTGTGCTGTGACTTTAAGGAGTTGAGCAAAAGTTTTCGGGTGTATCCCCACAAGGGTTTTGAACCCTTGTGGGGCTGAGTGCAACGAATCAAGCCCCCGAAAACTTTTGCTTTAGTACTTAATTCCTCTACTGCGAAGACCCAGCACAGGGCGTTTAGAGTCCTTGATAATCTTTCTTTTTTTGCCTTGTTTCCAACGTTTTGGTTACTTTTTCATAAATCCGCTCCATAAAAACGGGGTTGGTTGAATAAAACTGATAACTGCGATTGTAGGCCGCCGAATCGGTTTTGTATTTTTTGAAAATCTGTTGTTTCAGGTGTTCGGTTACGAGGGTAGCCGAATCCATAGACATCATGGCGTACTTACTGATGCGGGCTTCGAGCAAGTGAATGTCGGTTTGAATTTGTACCATTTTCTCTTCGGGAATCGTTCCCTGTGGAATTTCAGGCTCGTTTTGGCAAGCGGCTACTGCCCACCCGACTGCTAAAAAAAACAAGATGTTCTTCATTTTCATGGCCGAAATGTGTATTTTTGATTGTTTACTTTCACAAAGATACGCATGATTGAGCAATTTATTGCCAAAATCCGACAGTACGAAATCCGAATCCGCAAGGCCGTCAATGCGGATATGCGCGGGAGTTTTCGCTCGGTTTTTAAGGGTTCGGGCTTGGAATTCACCGACTTACGTGAGTATCAATACGGTGACGATGTGCGTACAATAGACTGGAATGTGTCGGCCAAAGGCCACGGGACGTTTGTCAAAATCTTTCGGGAAGAAAAAGAGCAGTCGGTTTTCTTTTTGCTCGACGTGAGCGGCTCGCAGCAAGTGGGCAAAAACACCCAGGCCAAGTTGGATATTTCCAAAGAAATCTGCGGGGTGCTGGCGTTGTCGGCTATTCAGGAAGCAAGCCACGTGGGGTTGTTGTGTTTTTCCAACCAAAAAGAAAAATACATTCGCCCTTCCAACGGCATGAAACACGGCTATGAACTCATTACGGGCCTTTATAAACTTCGTCCGCAGTCGCTCCGAACGGATTTGAACGAGGCCATTTTGTTTACCCTCAACGTACTCAAAAGGCGCAGCGTGGTGATTTTTGTGTCGGATTTTATTGACCAAAACTACGAGCACAGCCTCCGCGCCCTCGCCCGCAAGCACGACCTCGTTATGATTCACCTGCTCGACCCGCGCGAAACGAGTCTTCCTAATTTAGGTATTTTGCCCACGGTGGACCCCGAAACCAACCGCACCCGTTGGATCAACACGTCGTCGCTGTTGTTCAGAAGAAAAGTAAAAGAAGATTTTGCGACGGTGAGTCAAAATATGGAGCAGTTGGCCCGTCAAAACGACATCAACTACGTGTCTATCAACACCCAAGAAGATTACGTGCCTACGCTCATCAAATTGTTTAAAATTAGACGAAGATAAACCAATGGAACTGATTTTTACCCCCAATGCCTCCACCCCTGCGGGGCATTATTCGCAAGCAGTGGTGCATGGCGGCCTCGTGTTTGTGTCGGGGCTGCTGCCTGTTACGCCCACGGGCGAAAAACTCACCGATGCCAACGTAGAAACCCAAATCACGCAAGTATTGGAGAGCTTGGAAGCGATTTTGACTGCCGCTGGTTCGGCCAAAAACAAGGTACTCAAATGCACCGTTTATATCAGTGACATCGAAGATTGGCCTACTATCAATAAAGTTTACGCGGCGTTTTTTGGCGAGCATAAACCCGCCCGCGCCGTAGTGCCTGTGGGGACGCTTCACTACGGCCTCAACGTAGAACTCGAAGCCGTAGCAGCGGTATAAATATCAAGACCCAATGACCCAAGAACCCAAACGTATTCTTATCGTCGAAGACGACGCACGTATCGCCCAAAATATCAGCAAAGGATTCAGAGAAAAGGGCTTTGAAACCGAAGTGGCCTACGACGGCCTCATCGGTACTCGCCTCGTCAATAGCCAACATTTTGACCTTATCATTTTGGACATCAGCCTGCCTTCGATGAACGGCTACGAGGTGTGCAAGCATATTCGGCAGCGCGACCCCAACGTGCCGGTGCTGATGCTTACCGCCCTCGGCGAAACCGAAGACAAAATTGAAGGCTTCAACGTGGGGGCCGATGACTACATCGTCAAGCCCTTCGATTTCAGGGAGTTGTTGCTACGGGTCAATGTGTTTTTGAAACGCTCGCACTCCGAAAGTGATGCTCCTGCCACCAACCTCCTCCACGTAGCCGACCTCGAAGTCAACACCGACACCAAGACCGTGACCCGCGCGGGGCAGCGCATAGACCTTACCCCCAAAGAACTTGGCCTGCTCGAATACCTCATCAGGCACAAAGGGCGCGTGGTAACCAAAAAAGAAATCTCCGAAAAAGTATGGGATACGCATTTTGACAGTGGCACCAACGTAGTGGAAGTCTATATCAATTTTCTCCGCAAAAAAATTGACCGTGATTTTGAACGCAAACTCATTCATACCAAGTCTGGTATGGGCTATATTTTGAAAGAAGATTGACTTCCCCTTGATTGGGTGATGGAGCGATTCAAACAAAATCGTAACTTGCCGCGTTTTTATCGAATCATTCATCAAAATCTATTTTCCATGAAAATCAAATCCTTAGTAATCAGCGCGTTGGCAAGTAGCCTGATACTGACGCAACTCGTACCCACTATGGCACAAAATCCGCTCTTGCAGCCTTTCAACACCCCCCACCAAACACCGCCTTACGCCCAAATCAAAGCCGAACACTTCATGCCTGCGATGCAAGAAGCCATGAAGCAAGGCCGCGCCGAAATAGCACAAATCACCGACAACACCGCGCCGCCCACTTTTGACAACACCATCGTGGCCCTGGAACGCGCCGGCGATTTGATGAGTCGAATTAGCCCGATTTTGTTTCACCTCAACGGTGCTGAAACAACCCCTGACATCCAAAAAACGGTCAGAGAAATCAGCCCCTTGCTTACCGAATACGGCAACGATATTCAACTCAATGAAAAACTCTTTGCCCGCGTAAAAGCGGTATGGGACCAACGCGCCAAACTCAAACTTGACACCGAAGGGGCCATGTTGTTGGAAAAAACGTACAAGGGTTTTGCCCGTAACGGCGCCGACCTCAACGAAGCAAACAAAGCCAAGTTGCGCGAAATCAACAAAGAGTTGTCGCTACTTTCTATCAAGTTTAGTGAAAACAACTTGGCCGAAACCAACGCCTTCGCTCTCGAAATCACCGACGAAAAAGACTTGGCGGGATTGCCCGAATTTGTGAAAGAAGGGGCCAAATCCACCGCCAAAAAAATGAACAAACAAGGCTGGGTGTTTACGCTTCAGGCACCAAGCTACGGGCCGTTTATGCAGTACGCCGAAAACCGCGAGCTACGCAAAAAACTTTGGACAGCCTACAACCGTCGTGGCTTCAACGGCGACAAGTACGACAACCAAGAGACCATCCAAAAACTCGTCAAACTGCGCTACGAAAAAGCCAAACTGCTTGGCTATCAGACTTGGGCGCACTACGTACTCGAAGACCGCATGGCCGAAACCCCCGAAAAAGTGATGGAGTTTGAAAACAATGTACTCGGCTATGCCAAAACCGCCGCCGAACGCGAACTTAAAGAACTGACCGACTACGCCAAGAAAAATGGTTTTACCGAAAACGTTCTTCAACGCTGGGATGCGAGCTTTTATGCCGAGAAACTGAAAAAAGAGAAATACGACATCAACGACGAAGTACTGAAACCTTATTTCAAACTCGAAAACGTTCTCGACGGCCTCTTTACACTCACCAACAAGCTCTACGGCTTGACTTTCAAAGAAAACAAATCTATCCCCGTGTGGCATCCAGATGTGCGTGCCTACGAAATTTTTGACGAAAAAGGCCAACTACTTTCGGTATGGTACGGCGACTATTTCCCCCGCGAGGGCAAGCGCGCCGGTGCTTGGAACAATACCACTCGCCAGCAATATTTCGACAACGGTACGGACATTCGCCCGCACGTGGTTAATGTTTGTAATTTCTCCAAACCCACCGAAACGAAGCCTTCTCTACTCACTTTCCGTGAGGTTGAGACGCTTTTCCACGAGTTTGGACACGCTTTGCACAGCATGATGTCGCACGTCAAGTACGAAACCGTGAGTGGGACGAGCGTTTCGTGGGATTTTGTGGAGTTGCCGAGTCAGTTTATGGAAAACTTCTGTACCGAACCCGAAGTGTTGAAACTTTTTGCCAAACACTACCAAACGGGCGAGGTGATTCCCAACGCGCTGATTGAGAAAATCAAAGCCTCTTCCAACTTTATGTCGGGGGTAGGCGTATCGCGCCAAATCAACCTCGGCCTCATTGACATGGCTTGGCACTATGCCGTACCCAACGGTGAGTCAGTGGCGGTGCTGGAGAAGCGCATCGCCGAAAAAACCGACCTCTATCCTATCATCGAAGGTACTGCCCAAAGCACCGCCTTCGGTCACTTGTTTGCGGGGGGATACTCGGCAGGGTATTACTCTTATATGTGGTCGTCGGTGTTGGATGCCGATGCCTTTGAGGCGTTCAAAGAGAAGGGTGTTTTCAACAAAGATGTGGCGAAATCATTCCGTGACAATGTATTGTCGAAAGGCGGCACCGAAAAACCGATGGTACTTTACAAGCGTTTTCGGGGGCGTGAGCCTAAGCCCGAAGCCATGCTTCGCCGCGACGGACTGATGATAGCGCAGTAAAACTCATAGGCTGTGCTGGAAAATTGGTTAGCTTTGCCAAAAAATAACAGTTTTTGGTGGTTGTAAAGTTTTTGGTCATGCGTATTTGGTTCGTTTTTCTTGTTTTTAGCGTTCAGTTGGGGGCTTTTGCTCAGGGCGGTTACCTGACTTTGGCAGGTAAAGTTATGGATAAATCTACCCAAAAACCCGTGGCGCACGCTTACTTGGGCATGATGAGCAAAGGCACGGGTACCCTCACCAACGAAGACGGGCAGTTTTATTATCGCTACCCACGCATCGCTGCCGACTCGGTGATTGTGGTGGCGGTGATGGGCTACAAAACGTTTTACCAGAAAGCCTCGGCTTTTGCAACGGGCAAAGAAGCCGAAATCATGCTCGACCCCGCCATGCCGCTCAAACTCGACAGCGGTTTTATCAAACGTTTTGAAGCCCGCAATTTGGTCTCGGATGCGTTGGGTAAAATCAAAAAAAATAACCCCCAAGCCCCTTATTTGCTCAACGGATTTTACCGCGAAACCCTCCAACAAAATGGTGAGTACGTTGAAATTAGAGAAGCAACCGTCCAAACCGAAAAAGACCCGCGTCCTAAAATCGAAATCCCCGAAAAAGTCAAAGCATTGCGCGGGCGGACTTTTGTGAGCGAAAACCGCTCCAAAACGATGGAAGGATACGCTTTTCCCAACGGTGCGACTATCGTTACGCACTCTATTGATGTCGGGATTCCTGAGTATTTGGACGGTAAAAACCTGTACGATTATCTCTACGAAGTGGACGACACCGTGACGTACTATTTGGACAAGCAGGTGTATCAAGTACGTTTTCGGCCCGTAAGTGCGAGTGTCAAAGCGGCTCGCAACGGTACTATTTGTATCAGTGCGGCAGATTCGGCCATTGTACGAATAGAGTATGATTTTACCGCCGAAGGTGTCAAAGACATCCTCAGTACCAGCGCAAAGGATAAATTTTTTGGCAAAACCAAACGCGCCCCCAAACGCCTCTACACTTGCATCAACTACAAGCCTTTCATGGGCAAGTATCACTTGCAAGACTATCGGCTGCTGCTCGACACGCAGTTTGAACAAAACAAAACGCAACTTCTGGGTACGATTCAATTGCAATTTGTGGCCACCGAAATCCAAAAAAGCAACGGCAACCGCATCCCACCTACCGATGTATTGGTGGACACCGAAAACTTTTCGACCCAAACCGTTCCCAAATACGACGAAGTCATTTGGGGAAATTTTAACTTTGTGATTCCTTCCAACGCCATGCGGCAGATTGTCAATTCGCTCGTCAAATAAATCACCATGCGTATCATCATCGAAACCCAAGAACGCCATCGCAACTTGTTTGTAGAAATGGCAAAGGCGGTAAAAGCCAAAGTAAAAGTAGAAGACGAAACACACCCGCCTTCAAAAGAGGAATTTTTGGACAGCCTCGAAAAATCCTACCGCGAAGCTCAACTCCATGCCCAAGGGAAGATTAAATTGAAAACCGCAAGAGAATTGTTCAATGAGCTTTGAAATAATTGCCACTAAAGAATTTGATAGGGAGCTTAAAAAACTATCAAAAAGATATGCGTCTTTCAAATACGATTACCTCGCGTTAGTTGAGTCTTTAGAGAATAACCCAACCCAAGGCACTCCTTTGGGGAAAGATTGTTATAAAATTCGCCTTTCTATTTCGGCAAAAGGCAAAGGCAAAAGTGGCGGTGTCAGAATCATTACTCACGTCAAAATCATGGATGAAAAAGTATATCTCCTTAGCATTTATGACAAAAGCGACCAAACCAGCATATCAGATAAAGAAATTTTAACCAGACTCAATTCAATCAATCCATGAAAAATCTACGCTTCATTCTGAAATTCTGCATTTTACAATTTTCATTGTTCCTCTCAATCCCCCCATCGGGGGTTAGGGGGCAGGTTCCCAACTACCACGCCAACAGCCGCTTTGAGCAAATGGGTACTGCCATGCCCACACCCAACAGCTACCGCGCCGCCTCGGGCGCACCAGGCCGCGATTACTGGCAAAACCGCGTGGACTATGACATCAAAGTAGAAATAGACGACGAAAAACAACGTCTCACTGGCTCAGAGACAGTCACTTACATCAACAATTCCCCCGATGAACTACGCTATGTGTGGATGCAGTTGGACCAAAACCTGTTTCAACAAAACTCCATGGCCGCCCAAACCCGCAACAGTAGCGTAAGTGAGCGCGGGATGTCGCTTACGATGCTGACCCGCCAAATGGTGGACCGAGACTATGGCCACAAAATCACCCTCGTCAAAGACATCAAAACAGGCCAACCGCTTCGCTATCGTATCAACGAAACTATGATGCGTATCGAACTTCCCACGCCTATTCGCACGGGTCAATCGTTTAGTTTTCAGATAGATTGGAATTTCAACATCACCGATTTTCGCTATGCGTCGGGGCGCGGTGGGATGGAGTTTTTTGCCAAAGACGGCAACTTTATTTATGAAATGGCGCAGTGGTTTCCGCGTGCTTGCGTGTATGACGACGTAAACGGCTGGCAAAACAAACAGTTTCTTGGTCAAGGTGAGTTTACGTTGGCTTTTGGCAACTACAAAGTGGCTATTACCGTTCCCAATGACCACATCGTAGGCGCAACAGGCGAGCTTCAAAACGCCAACCAAGTGCTATCAGCAGAGCAAATAAAACGCATGGAAAAAGCCCGCGCGACTTTTGACAAGCCCGTGCTGATTGTGAGCCAAGAAGAAGCCACTAAAAACGAATCCAACAAACCCAACGGCAAGAAAACGTGGATTTTCAAAGCCGATAACGTGCGCGATTTTGCCTTTGCGAGTAGCCGTAAGTTTATTTGGGATGCCATGAACGTAGAACTCAACGGCAAAAAAATCATGGCGATGTCGTTTTATCCCAAAGAAGCCAATCCACTGTGGGGGCAATACTCCACCATGCTCGTAGCACATACCGTGCGGACTTACTCCAAGTTTACCTTCGATTATCCGTACCCCGTGGCGCAGTCAGTACATGGGCCTGTGGGTGGCATGGAGTACCCCATGATTTCGTTCAACGGCGCCCGTCCAGATGCCGATGGTACGTATTCGGAAGGAATCAAAAACTTTCTGATTCAGGTAGTTATCCACGAAGTAGGCCACAATTGGTTCCCGATGATTGTCAATTCAGACGAGCGGCAATGGTCGTGGATGGATGAAGGACTCAACTCGTTTTTGGAATACCTCACTACCAAAGAATGGGATCGCGACATGGGTGGCGATGTGGCCGAACCCCAAAACATCACCGAATATATGCGTACCGAGCCGTCGAAGCAAGTGCCTATTATGAGTAGTTCCGACAATGTGCTTCCTATGACATTTGGCCCTAATGCGTACACCAAACCCGCCACGGGCTTGAACATTTTGCGGGAGACCATCATGGGGCGGGAGTTGTTTGACTATGCCTTCAAAGAATACGCCAACCGCTGGAAATTTAAGCATCCTACCCCTGCCGATTTCTTCCGTACCATGGAAGACGCGAGCGGTGTGGACTTGGATTGGTTTTGGAAAGGCTGGTTTTATGGCGTAGAGCCTGTGGACCAAGATTTGGTAGAAGTAGAATGGTTTGCGATAGACCCCCAAAACCCCGATGTGACCAAAGCCGAACAGCGCAAAACGGCCAACGAAAAACGTGAAACAATGGCTCGCATCCGCGACCGCAAAGACATCAAAGAAACGGTTGTGGAGAAAAATCCCGATATGAAGGATTTTTACAACAGCTACGACCCGTACAACGTGACCGAAGCCGACAAGAAAAAATATGAGACGTATTTGGCAAGCCTCAGCCCCGACGAGCGCAAATTGGTCGAATCAGGTTTGAATTTTTATACCCTCAAAGTCAAAAACAAAGGCGGCTTGCCCATGCCTGTCATCGTGAAGATGCAGTTTGAAGATGGCACCGACTCCGTGGCGCGTTTTCCAGCGGAGATTTGGCGATTGAACGATGTCGAAATCTTCAAAGTCATCACCACCAAAAAGCGCGTAACCAACTGGACGCTTGACCCCTTCCGCGAAATCGCCGATATTGACGAAGAAAGCAACAGTTTTCCACGTCAACCTGCCAAACCCACTCGTTTTCAGGTCTTCAAACAACAAGGAAGTGGCCGTCCTACTGGCCCCAATCCGATGCGCGAAGCCATGCAAAACCAGCCTCCCAAAGCCGGACAGCAAGGCGGTGCGCGAAATGAATAGAGCGACAATTTTAGGGTGCAGTAAACAAATCGTCCAACACCAACTCCTTGTCCACCAAGCCTCGACTGTGTTCGTTGGGCAGCAGACCGTATGTAGTCAAAATACTAAAAAACACCTGTTTTTTGGTTTTGGTGTAGTATTTAAACAGGGAAATTTTTTTCCGTAAGGTTTCACTGTACGATTTGGTAATGATGTATTCAGACGATGCCCATTTTATTTCAAAAACGTTGATTACTTGGTCATTTCGATTGATTAGTAAGTCTATTTGGCAGCCATCCATGCCATCTTTTCCTTTTTGGTAGAAAGACGACACGCTCGAATAAATGCCCGAAATACCAAGTTTTTTCTTGATTTCTGAAATATGTTTGAGGCAAAGATTTTCAAAAGCATATCCGCTCCATATGCGATAGACGGGGGTTTGTGCGAAGCTTTTCCAAGTCCCTTCGCCTTGTTTTTTCAGTGTCTCTATAAATTTTACATAGAAAAGCGAATACTCATCTGTAAGCCGATAGAGGGTTTCCCGTTTTAGATGTTCAAAAGGGGTATAATCAGTAACAAACCCTGAGTAGGCCAATTCTTCGAGGGTTTTGGTCAAACCACCCCCATTGGTAAGTTTGGAATGATTGATGATTTCGGTGCGGGTCATGCCACTGGGTTTTGAAGCCAATGCCCGCACCACCTCCAAATGGTTTTCGGAATGGTCAAATAGCGAAGAATAAAGCAATCTAAACTCATCGTACAAAATACCGTTGTGTTCAAAACAGATGCGGTCTATGTTTTGCGCTACGCTTTCACCATTTTGAATTTCTTTCAAATAGTGTGGGATTCCACCCATAGCCATGTACAACTCGGCTATTTGATAATGATTGAAATTGACACGTCTTTTTTGTAAGTAAAGTGAGGTTTCGTGCAATGTAAACGGGTGAAGGTGCAAGCGTTTGGTGATACGATTGTATAGCCCACCTTTGTTGTGTACTACTTTTTGAATCATCCACGAGGCCGCCGAGCCACAAATCACCACGACGATGTTGTTTTTGACCGCCCAACTATTCCAAAAAAAGCCAAACGCATTCAAAAAACCAGAGCGATGTGTAGCCAACCACGGCATTTCATCAAAAAATACCACCCTTTTTTGGGGAGTTTGAGTGCTTTCCAAATAAACAATCAACAACTGAAAAGCAGCCAACCAAGTAGTAGGCTTTTGAATGGGTAAAGGCGAGCGCGATTGTAAATGTAGTGCTACCGCAAAACCTTCCAACTGCTCTTGTAATGAAGCATTTTGAATACCTGTGATTTCAAAAGCTATTCGGTCGGCATAGACAGTTTGAATCAAAAAAGTTTTTCCTACACGTCTTCTTCCAATAACCGAAACAAACTCCGATTCGTCAGAAAGAAGCAGGGATTTTAGGGTGTCTATTTCTTTTTCTCGCCCTACCAATACAGAATTTTTCATTTTATTGTTCGCTTTATCTACACAAAAATATGTAGATAAAGCGAACAATAAAAACTTATTATTCGCTTTATCTGCCTCAAAAAACAAGTTAGAGCAGGTAATAATCGTAATAGAGAGATTTTTTGATGATGCTTTGTTGATTAATCGGTATTTTTGTTGAAAAACCTCCAAAATGTATGAAGTCTTTTGGGTATTTGTTGCTTTTGGTAAGCAGCAGTGCTTTGGCCCAACAACAAGCCAAAGTCTATCTTTTTTTTGACACCGAATGTCCTATTTGTCAGGCTTATACGGGCCGATTGCAAGGGCTTTATCAGGAGTACAAAACGCAAGCGACGTTTGAGGTGATTTATCCAATGGCAAACGTTAGTCGCAAAGCGATTCGGAAGTTCAACCGAGAGTATCGCTTTAAAATGCCTTCACAAATAGATACCGACCACGCCCTTACCAAACGCCACAACGCCCGCACAACGCCCGAGGTGTTTGTGTTTGACCAAAACGGCAAGCTACAATACAGCGGCGCGATTGACAATCAGTTTTTTGAACTTGGCAAAGCCCGCCCCAAAGCCACTACGTTTTATTTGGCAGACGCGCTCAAAGCCATTACCCAAAACAGTGTCGTAGCAAGTCCGCGCGTCGAACCCGTAGGATGCCTCATCAATCGGCGGCGTTGAGATTGGCAAAATTGTTCGTAAATTTGTTTGACCAAAACAAAAGCCATCAATGGGATATAGTAATTACAAAAAAATCAAGACAGTAACGCAACGATTTGGTCTTGATGCTCAAACCAAAATGCTGTTTGAAAGTGTCATGCCCATTGCACCCAGTACATGGTTGCTGGAAACACTCAAAAAAGCAAAAATAGCCCCCTTGACCAATGAAAAAACAAAATCTGAGCGCGTTATTTCACCTATTTTGCTCGAAATAGCCGAATATTATCAAGACCAAATCACCTTGTTTTCGGGCGAAGAATTGGACATAGACGCTCAATCTGATTTGTCGGGGGCTTGTGATTTTTTCTTTGTGTTGCAACCTCACAAACCATACATTGAGTCGCCAATTATTTCGTTGGTAGAATCCAAGAATGAAGATATGGAATACGGTAGAGCGCAATGTGCGGCGCAGTTGTATGGTACGAAGTTGTTCAATGAAGCCGAAGGAAAGCCAATGCCGTTTTTGTATGGCTGCGCTACCGACGGAGTAGAGTGGCAATTCATTCGTTTTCAAAACGATGTTTTCTATATTGATACGAATATTTACACGGATTTGAAAGAAATATTAGGCGTTTGGCACATAGTTATTCAGCAATTTTTGGTCTCAAATGCGTAACAGTACCACAAACGGCCTCGTCTTCATTGGCCTGCTACTTTCCGTGGTTTCTTTGGCCCAGCAAGCCGTTACGTATCAGCAGCACATCGCACCAATTCTTCAAAAAAACTGCGTCACGTGCCACCGTGTGGGGGGCATTGGGCCGTTTGTGTTGGACAATTACACCGACGTAGCCAAGCGGTCGGAGTTCATTGCCAAAGTGACCCAAATCCGCTACATGCCGCCGTTTCCTGCCGATAGGGGTTTTCAACACTATGCCAACGAGCGCGGGCTTTCGGACGACGAGATAGCACTTATACAACAATGGGTGGCGCAAGGCGCGGTAGAGGGACAAGGAGCAAAGGCCGTGGCGCGACAGAAGGCAAGCGGAAAAAGGAAAGGGGCTTCGGAGTCAGACTATCGAGGGTTTAGGGGCAGTGAGCAGCGCAAACCTGATTTGGTGTTGCGGATGCAGCGACCTTTTGCCGTACCCAACACGGGCGAGGAAGAATATCGCTACTTTCACGTGCCTACGGGGCTAAAAGAAGATGTGATGGTGGAGGCGATTGCGTTTGTGGCGGGCAACCGAAAGATAGTTCACCACAGCCGTATCATGGTGGACACCAGCGGCAAAATGGCCCCTATTGACGGAATGCGCGGCGACTCACCCGATTTGCTCCCCTTTCAGCGAATTCCGATGGCCGATGAGTTTTTGTACGGATGGGTGCCTGGCAACGACCGCATACAGTTTCCTGCAGGTACGGGTAAACGCCTCAAAGCCAATTCCAACCTGATTTTTTATATGCACTACTCGCCGTCGGGGATTGTCCAAACCGACCAGTCAGAAATCCATTTGTACTTTGCCAAAAAGCCCGTCGAAAGAGAGATTCGGTCCATGATTTTGCACGAAAAGTACATCACCAACCCCCCGTTTTTGATTCCTGCCAACCAAAAAGCGACGTTTTACATGAGTTACGGGCCGCTTGAAGAAGACATTTCGGCCATTTCGGTGCTACCGCACGCACATTGGTTAGGCAAAACCTTCAAAGTTTTTGGCATCACTCCCGACGGCGACTTGGCCTCTTTTGTTAAGATTGATAACTGGGATTTTAATTGGCAAATGACTTACCAATTTGACAAACTGCTGCGCGTACCCAAAGGCTCAGTGGTACTGGCCGAAGCCCAGTACGACAACACCGACCAAAACCCTCTCAACCCTTTCAAACCCATTCGTGACGTGGGCTTCGGGTGGAGTACTACCTCGGAAATGATGGAAGCGGTGATTTACTACGTGCCATACCAAGAAGGCGACGAAAACGTAAAGCAGTAGTGCCTACCCCTGATACAAAACACTTCTCTCAACCCGCGAAGGAAGCGGCCCCAACGTACTAATTTTGAGCGCGGCGATGTTGGCCCCTGCTTGCGCACATTCGGCGGGTGACTTGCCGTCTATCCAAGCGGTCAAAAAACCCGCCCAGTACGAATCACCCGCGCCAGTAGCATCTTTGACTTCGATGGATTTGACGGGCACTTTTACTTGAGTTTTGCCAAAATCTGACGAGACAACGCTGCCTTGACCACCGAGTGTCAGGCACACCAACTGCGCGCCCATCTCGTGGAAAGCAGCAATGATGGCCTCGTGCGAGCGCGATTCGCCAAAAATCCGCTCGGCGTCGTCGTCGCTGAGTTTGACAAAAGCCCCGTTTTGGCAATAATTGGCAATAATCTCTTGGGCTTGCTTGCGGTCAGGCCAAATACTTGGGGCGTAGTTGGCATCCAGACTCACGATACAGCCCGCTTTTTGGGCGCGTTGGGCGGCTTCTACGATGGTGCTTTGGGCGGGGTTTTGGCTCAAAGCAAAACAAGTGGTATGAAAAAACGTGGCTTCATGGAGCAATGTGTCGGGAATGTGTGCAGGTTTGATAAGGCAGTCGGCGGTACGATAAGCGATAAAGTCGGGCGTGCCTTTGGTGCGCGACACGAGTACGATGCTCGTGGGTGCGTGTGTGTCGCGGGCGATGTGCGCGGTCTCGACCCCCGTTTGGGCAAGTTGTTCGATAAGGTACGTCCCCAGATTGTCAGTCCCCACACAGGCGACGAGTACGGCTTGGCTTCCGAGGCGAGCCATGTTGGCGGCCAAATTGGCGGGGCTTCCTCCCTGAAATCGGCGGAAAGTTTCGGTGTCGGTGAGGTTGGTGGTAAACTCCGTTCCGAGCAAATCGCCGAGGAGTTCACCCACCGAAACAATAGCATATTTTCGATTCATCGTAGGTTGTGTTGTCTTATTTTCATTGAGCGTGCAATTTAAGAAGTACAGACATGTTTGCAAAAGATGTTGTTTGTTTGAATTCTTGACAAAAGCCGAGGGCAGCATACTATCTGAACCATTTGAAGCCTCCTGTTGGTTATTGAATACATTGATAAGAGTTACTAAAATGGAAAACCTACAATTAGGGCTTAGGGAAAATTGGAAACAGTTTACGTTGCTGGTGGTCGTCAATTTTTTTGTGGGGGGCATGGTGGGGCTGGAACGCACCATCTTTCCCAAATTTGCCGAAACTCAATTGGGGGTTGCCTCCAAAACCGCCCTTCTTTCGTTTATCGTCGCTTTTGGCCTGACCAAGGCCCTCACCAACTATTTTGCGGGTCGGGTTGCTAATCAATACGGACGCAAAAATCTCTTGGTTGCTGGGTGGATAATAGCCCTGCCAATACCCTTTTTACTGATTTATGCCCCAAACTGGGCCACGGTAGTCTTTGCCAATGTGTTGTTGGGGATAAGTCAGGGACTTACTTGGAGTAGCACGGTGGTAATGAAAATTGACTTGGTGGGGGATAAAGACCGAGGATTTGCGATGGGCCTCAACGAATTTGCGGGTTATGTTGCCGTCGGTATTGTGGCCTTTCTGACGGGTTACATCGCCAATCAGTACGGCGTTGTGCCTTATCCATTCTATTTGGGTATTGCCATGTCGTTGACGGGGCTGATACTTTCCTATTTTTGGGTGAAAGATACCCGCGTTTTTGTTCATCAAGAAAACAAGACCGACACGGCCCAACCGCTGCAAAATATATTCTGGGAAACAACTTTTAAAAACAAGACCCTGAGCGCGGTTACGCAAGCGGGCTTGGTAAACAACCTCAACGACGGCATGATTTGGGGGCTGTTTCCAGTAATATTACTCGGCTATCATTTTGACATGCACACCATCGGTATCGTTACGGCCATTTACCCAACGGTTTGGGGGGTGGGTCAGTTGTTTACTGGTAAA
>JALOLW010000135.1 GCA_025455795.1 Spirosomataceae bacterium | reverse complement strand
AATCGAAGTAGTCGTCGTTGCCAAAATCAAATTCTTCAACGGCAAAAGGCTTGCCCAATAGCCGAATCATCTGTTTGAACAAATCCGTAAAGAGGGCTTTTTCGCTCGGGCTGTCTTGTTTGACCAAAAACTCCAAATTATAAAAAATCTCTTCAATGAGCGCGTCGTTTTCGATGGTATCGGGGTTGATGAGCGTGAAATAGTTGTCATAAAAATAATCAGGAATCACTTTCACGCACCCAAAATCAATGACGCCCATGGTACCATCGGCGCGCATCAAGAAATTGCCCGGGTGGGGGTCGGCGTGGACTTGGCGAAGCTGGTGTACTTGGTGGTCGTAAAAATCCCACAACAACTGCCCGATACGATTGCGAACTTCCTGCGATGGGTTGGTTTGCAAAAAATCTTTTAGGTGTAGCCCTTCGAGCCAGTCCATCGTCAAGATGCGCTTGGAAGAGTATTGGGCGTAATATTTCGGGAAAATCAGTCCTTCGATGTGGGCGCAAGCCTCCGAAATCTCCACCGAACGGCGCAGCTCGAGTTCATAATCAGTCTCTTCGAGGAGCTTGGATTCTACTTCTTCGGTGTAGCGTTCTACGTCTTTTTCGTTGAGGCCAAAGAGCGTCACAGCCATCGGTCGTACCATTTTAAGGTCTGAACTGATGCTGTCGGCCACGCCCGGGTACTGCACTTTGACGGCGAGGCGTTGGCCGTTTTTCCACGCCTGATGCACCTGCCCAATGGAGGCCGCATTGACGGCATTGATGTCAAAAACATCGTACAATTCGGCGGGCGATTTGCCAAAATACGAGCGAAACGTCTTGACTACCAGCGGCCCCGACAGCGGCGGCGCGGAGTATTGTGACATCTGAAACCGGTCCACGTAGGCGCGCGGCAGTACGCTGCGGTCCATGCTCAACATCTGCGCGACTTTCAAGGCCGAGCCTTTCAACTCGCTCAATGATTCATAAACATCGGTGGCGTTGTCTTGGTGAAGTTGGTCTTTGGTTGTGGTGGGGTCAATGATTTTCTTGACGTTGTATTTCAAGTAATTACCTCCGATTTTAACGCCCGTTTTGACAAACTGCGTCGCTCTGGCAACTTTGGAGGTGGGGATTTTGTCTTGTGATTTCATGGTTGTGGAAAAATGGACAAAGGAACAAGGAGTTACGGAGAACGGAGTTATGGAGAATGGAACACGGAAAAGACACTTGTTCCGTCATTACTTGTTCCTTGTTCCTTGTTCCTTGTTCCGTCATTCCTTGTTCCGTAAGTTAACGATTTTGATAAACAAACTTGGCCAAATCAAACACCGAATCCACAATAGAATGACCCATCAAATCGAAGGCGGTATTGACGGTTTTTTCGATGGCGGTGTCGGTTTTTTCAAAGTTGGGGCTGAGGTCTTTTGCCCAAAAATCTAAAATATAGAGGGCGTTGAGCCACAACGCATCGGGGTATTTGCCTGACAGATACGGGCGAGGAAGTACCTCTTTGCTCTCGCGGCCTTCGTAAACCAACTCCCGCGCAAAGGCCAAAAAAGCCTCTTTAAATGCCTTCAAAACGGCGGGGTTGTGCTTGGCCACGGGTTGCTTAAAGCGCTGATACCCCCGCATCACAAAGCTGCGATTGGCTTTGAGGATTTCTATCCAAGTGTAGTAAAGCGATAGTAGCTTTTCTCGAACGCTGTAGCCTTGATAGGTGGGGTCGGCTTCGATGGTTTGCTTGGCTTGAAGAAAAAACGAAAGCCACAAATCGCTGTCAATGGCTTCAAACGAAGTGTAAAACTCGTACAACTCGCTTTCGGTCATTTTGAGTTTTTTGGCAAAAATGTAAAACGTCGGGGGATTATGACCGTTTTCGAGTACGTACTCCATGTACGCTTTTCTGATTTTATCTTTTTTTTCCATTTTTTGTGTTCGTTGACAATACTGAAAAGATAACGAACTGTGTTGGAAAAAGGTTTTTGATTTTCTTTCAATTACAACCCGCAATCTGCGCCTTTACGACCGAATTGGGATTGGACTGAAACCCCGGCGTAAACAAAACCGACTGTGTGCCGAGATACTGCACATTGGCCGTAGGGCTGACCACATTCTCGACCGTCAGTTGGCCCGCTCTGAATGTTTGTAGGGCGTTGGCGGGGACAGGATTGGAGACAGTGAGTGCGGGCGCATCAAGCCGTACCGTGAGCGAGGGCGTACCCGACCACGGGCAGTTGGGCGGCATATTGCAGCTATACGTGTAGGTAGTGGTACTGCTGGGACTGACAAAATTGCCGACCCCAAGTGAGCCGTTGAACCAAGTGACACCGTCTTGACAACCCACGGCCAACAGCAATAAAAACTGCCCCGCGCAAATCGTCACAGGTTCTACCAACGGCGGGCGGTTTGACACCGTGACACTTTGGGTGGAAATCGGGTTGAAAAGCTGGAAATTGCCGCTGCCGTTGAGCGTCACGATGGTTTCTTTTTGACCGATGATTTGCTGCGCCGACTGCGCCGTAGGGCTGCCAAAAATAATAGGAAATGCCGCAATCTTGGGGCCCGCTTCTACGGTAAACGTGGCGGGAGTTCGGGTACTCACACACGCACCCGTGCATTGGGCGGTAGCATAGTAAGTGTGTGCGCCCACGCTTGTGGCGGTGGGGAGATATTCGCTGCTGTTGCCCAGTAAATTGCCGCCCGAAGCCGCGTCCCACCACTGATAGGTAGGAGGGCCAGCCATCGCGTTGGTGGTGATAGTGACCGAAAATGCCTGTACGCAAAGTGGGTCGAGAAATCCGTTGTCATCAGGAATGAGCGTCCAAGTGCCAAACGCGAGTTTTCCGTTGAAAGTGGTCAGGGGTTCGGCGGGTGTAAATGTCCCCGAAGTGGGCTGACTCCTAAAACCTATTTGTGCGCCTCCTGTTTGAAATACCGTCGTGACAGTACCAGCGTAGCCACCACCGTAGGTGCCAGAATTGACCAAGGCGATGGTAGTACCATCAGGCCCTTGCAGTTTGAAAGAGACTTCATCATTCCACGGGCTGCGGTTTTGGTGAGGAAGTCCGCAAGCATTTTGGTCGGCCTGGCCTTTTTTCTCCCAAGTGATAGAAACAGATACCTGCGTAATCACTCCTCCGATGCCCGATACTGAGGCTGTTGGGTTGGGGCCAGAACTGCTACCCGCGTCGTAGCCTACCGTACCGCCCGCGTAGCCAAACGCCTGCGGGCCGCCTGCGGGGCAGTTGGGGGCGGAGGCTTGGAGGCCGTTGCCTGCCAAAAGTGCCGTACCGCACACCAACGAGCGGTTGGTGACAGTAGGGGGCGGCGTAGAGAGCGGATTGGCCAAAATATTGATAATTTGAGAACTAACCGTACAGCCGCTGCGAGAGGCCACCACCGAATAAGCACCCGCCGCTGTCGCCGCAAAATTGGGCGTGTTTGTGCCTACATTGGCGTTGTTGTAGCGCCATTGGTACGTGATGGTAGGGTCACTGACCGAGGGCGTAGCCGTGAGCGCGATGGATTCACCTGGGCAGATTAGATTGGCAACGTTGGAGGCAACACTGACCGAAAATAAATTGTTTTGACAAGCCACGGCTTTCCATACATTGACGCGCCCCGCGCCCAACTGTCCCACAAAGGAAGGATTTTGAGTGTCAATATTGTCGGCAGTAGCTTTGAGGATTTGCTCGACTTGGGCAGGAGTAAACGTGGGATAGACCGACCAAATAAACCCGCACACACTCGCTACCAACGGCGATGCCATCGAAGTCCCGCTCAAAAATTGATAAGTTCCGAAGGGCATCGTGCTGTAAATACTCGACCCTGGTGCAGCGATGTCCACCGTACTGCCATAGTTGGAGAAACTACTTTTTTTGTCTTGGGCGTCGGTACTTGCGACGGAGATAACACCCGCGTAAGCCGCAGGATAAAAAGCCACCGACGAGTTGTTGTTTCCCGCCGCTGCTACCAAAATCACCCCGCGCCCTACCGCAGCGGTGATGGCATCTTGTTCGGTTTGGGAAAATCCACTCCCTCCCCACGACATATTGATGACTTTGGCCCCGTTGAGCGACGCCCATTCGATGCCTTCATAGCCATAATAAATGTAAAGGGGATTTTGATTATCGCCAGTGCTTTTGATTCCCATGATTTTGACTTTGTTGAAACCCACCGAGGCAATCCCCACGCCGTTGTTGGTCACCGCTCCTACGATACCCGCCACGTGCGTGCCGTGGTCGAAGGAAGTGTTGGGAGGGTTAGGATTGTTGTCATTGTCGGCTACGTCGAAGCCAGCGACGCAGTTGGCGGTCAAATCGGGGTGAGTCGTTTGGACGGCATCGTCCACCACGGCGACCGTCACATCGTTGGTGCCTGTCGTTACTGCCCACGCTTGGGGGGCTTGGATGGTGGTGAGATGGTATTGGCTGTTGAGACTGGGGTCATTGGGTACGGTTACTCGTTTGGCAAGAGGGACTCGTTCTACGTACTCTACATCGGGTTGAGCTACGATATTGGCCATAAATTCTTTGATTTGGGTCGGATTGTTGATTTTAATCCGATACACCCGTTGCAAACGCGGCGAAGAAGAAAAATAAAAACTCCTGCGCGCCGTAGGGGCGTACTGACTCATCACCCCCACAAGAAATGGTAACTCCGACGCAATATTCACCTGAATACTGTTGGCATTTGGCACGCTTTTGGTGTCTTTCAACTTGACATATACCTCGCCATCCACGTATCGTTCATCAATTTTTTGGGCATAGACAACTTTCATACCTAACCCACACACCAACAGTAGAAATAATGCTTTTTGCATCGTATTTTTTGGTTAATTTGTACAAATCTAAAAAATCTCCTTAAAATGTCTCCAAAAACCTGTCTCGAATGTGGTGAAAAAATTATCGGGCGGTCGGATAAGAAGTTTTGTTCGGATCTTTGCCGCAATGCGTACAACAATCGCCTCAATGCTGACGCCAACAACCTTGTGCGCAATATCAACAATGCCCTCCGCAAAAATCGCCGAATTTTGGAACAAGCCTGCCACGAAGACGACAAGGCCAAAATTTCCAAAAACGCGCTCATGCGCGAAGGGTTCGATTTTGCGTATTTTACCCACATCCGCCCCACCCAAAAAGGCTCGACTTACTATTTTGTCTATGAGTATGGCTATTTGGCGTTGGACAATGACCTTTTTTTGGTCGTCAAAGACCGAAAGGCGTGACATTTCTGCCAAATTGTCATTTTCGTCCTGCCAAATCCTATATGGCATAAGGATTGATAAGAGAGAGTGAAAAGAATCAACAAAAGTGATAATCACTCAATCATTTAATCACTCAATCACCAATCCAGATGGGAAAAATAATCGGAATTGACTTAGGAACTACCAACTCGTGCGTGGCCGTTATGGAAGGCAACGAACCTGTCGTTATTGCCAATAGCGAAGGCGCACGTACCACGCCATCGGTGGTGGCATTTATGGACAATGGCAACGGCGAGCGCAAAGTAGGTGCTCCCGCCAAGCGTCAGGCCATTACCAACCCCAAAAATACCATCTCGTCTATCAAACGCTTCATGGGAAAACGTTTTAGCGAAGTGGGCAGCGAAATGAAAACAGTGGCCTACACCGTAGAACAAGGCCCCAACAACACTCCTCGTGTACGCATAGGCGAGCAGCTCTATACTCCTCAGCAGATTTCGGCGCATATCCTCACCAAAATGAAGCAAACTGCCGAAGATTACCTCGGCCAAACGGTTACTGAGGCGGTTATTACCGTGCCAGCTTATTTCAACGACGCGGAGCGTCAGGCCACCAAAGAAGCGGGTATCATCGCGGGTTTGGACGTGAAGCGCATCATCAACGAGCCTACTGCGGCAGCGTTGGCGTATGGTCTTGACAAACAAGGCAAAGACATCAAAATCGCCGTATTTGACCTCGGTGGCGGTACGTTTGACGTGTCAATCCTCGAACTCGGCGACGGCGTCTTTGAAGTAAAATCTACCGACGGCGATACCCACCTCGGCGGTGACGACTTCGACCAAGTGATCATTGATTGGCTCGCCGATGAGTTCAAAAAAGACGAAGGCATTGACCTCCGTCACGATGCGATGGCTCTCCAACGCTTGAAAGAAGCCGCCGAGAAAGCCAAAATTGAGTTGTCAAGCTCGACGCAATCTGAAATCAACCTGCCTTATATCTTCCCCGTCAATGGCATTCCGAAGCACTTGGTACGCTCATTGAGCAAAGCCAAGTTTGAGCAGTTGGCCGACAGCCTGTTTCAGCGCATGATGGAGCCTTGTAAGCGTGCCATGAACAATTCTGGCCTCAAAATGGCTGATATTGACGAGGTTATCTTGGTAGGTGGCTCTACGCGCATCCCACGAGTACAAGAAGAAGTAGAAAAATTCTTTGGTAAAAAGCCCTCAAAAAGCGTAAACCCCGACGAAGCTGTGGCCATCGGTGCTGCGATTCAAGGTGGTGTTTTGACGGGTGAAGTCAAAGATGTATTGTTGCTCGACGTGATTCCGTTGTCGTTGGGTATCGAAACCTACGGCGCGGTGTTTACCAAACTCATCGAAGCCAACACCACCATCCCCACCAAAAAATCAGAAACTTTCTCGACGGCTTCCGACAATCAGCCTTCGGTAGAGTTGCACGTGTTGCAGGGCGAGCGTCCGATGGCCTCTCAAAACCGCACTTTGGGCCGCTTCCACCTCGACGGTATTCCGCCAGCCCCACGCGGTATTCCACAAATCGAAGTTACCTTTGACGTGGATGCCAACGGTATCTTGAACGTAACGGCCAAAGACAAAGGCACGGGCAAAGAGCAGAAAATCCGCATCGAAGCATCAAGCGGTCTTTCGGACGCCGAAATCCAGCGTATGCGCGAAGAAGCCAAAGCCAACGAGGCCGCCGACAAAGCCGCTCGTGAAGAAATTGAAAAAATCAACATGGCCGATTCGATGATTTTTAGCACCGAAAAGCAGTTGAAAGAATACGGCGACAAACTTTCGGCGGGTAGCAAGGCCAATATTGAAGCCGCACTCGGCGAACTCCGCGAAGCGCACAGCAGCCGCAATGTAGCTGCGATTGACGCCGCCATGAACAAAATCAACGAGGCTTGGAACGTGGCATCACAGGAGATTTATGCCGCGGGTCCAGATGCTACTTCGGGCGCGTCGGGTGGCGCACAAGACCCCAACGCAGGACAGCAAGCCAACAACGGTGCTGCCAATGAAGGCGAGTTTGTGAATTTTGAAGAAGTAAAGTAAACAAAGATTCACAATCCGATAAGACCTTTCGGGGTTTTGGAGAAATATTTCAACACAAACAGCCCTGCCGAGTGGTAGGGCTGTTTGTGTTTTTATCTTAGCCAATCAATCCCTTTTTTCAACAGCCCCAAAGTCTGTGCTTCGAGGGAGTCGTGCGTGGGCTGATAGTTGTATTCCCAACGCGCCAACGGAGGCAGGCTCATCAAAATAGACTCGGTACGTCCGCCCGTTTCAAGGCCAAACTTCGTGCCTCTGTCCCAAGCTAAGTTAAACTCGGCGTAGCGTCCGCGCCGTACCAACTGCCAGTCTTTGTGCGAGTCATCAAAAGGTAACTCGCTGTTTTTGAGCATAAAATGCGTGTAAATTGGCGCAAAAGATTCTCCAACCGACTGTACAAAAGCAAACAGTTGCTCTTTTTCTGGGAGGGTAGTAGCCGACAAATAATCGAAGAAAATCCCCCCAATGCCGCGCGTTTCTTGGCGGTGTGGAATGTAAAAATAGTCGTCGGCCCACGTTTTGAATTTGGGATAGTACGCCGTATCGTGGCGGTCGCAGGCGGTTTTGAGTTGCTGATGAAACCAGCGAGCGTCTTCTTCTACCACATAATGCGGCGTGAGGTCTATGCCGCCACCAAACCAAAATTTGCCGTTGGACATCTCAAAATAGCGCACGTTCATATGGATAATCGGCACCATCGGACTCTGTGGGTGCATCACTATCGAAACGCCCGTCGCAAAGTAATCGGCGCGTTCGGTGAGGTTCATCTGTTTCATCAGTGCGTCGGAAGTTTGGCCTTGCACCGCCGAAAAATTAACACCACCCTTTTCAATCACCCGCCCGTTTTGTAGCACGCGCGAGCGTCCGCCCCCGCCTGAGTGATGTTGCCAAAGGTCTTCATGGAACGATTGCTGCCCGTCGGCAGTCGCTACTGCCTGACAGATAGCGTCCTGCAGTTGTTGGAAGTAAGCTGAAATGTTTTCTTTTGTCATCGTTTCAGAAAATCAAATAATAGTCTTTGAGCAATTCACGAAATGCCTCCGAATACCCTCCATTGGCCTCGTGAATGTACAGCGTTTGGGTCGTACATGCTACTTTATTTCTTATAAATGTGGTGATTTGACGAAACATCGGCTTTTGGGGTTGCTGAAAAACCTGCAACTGAACCGCAGGATAGAGCGACAAATCAGCCAAGATGTCGGTCAACTGTTGGGTCTGATAGGGAGGGAGTAGCACTACAAAATGCCCGTTTGCGGCCAAAAACTTGTTTATTGCGGTGGCCAAGTCTTCCAAAGAAAGCGTTTCGGTGTGCAAGGCGCGGTTGCGAGCGGCATCGGAAGCGCGGAGGTGATTGGCAAAAAACGGCGGATTGCTCACAATCAAGTCATACCCAAAAGAGGCAGCTTGCCATGTTTGAATGGCACTTTTCTCCACCCTAATCTGCTCACTGAAAGGACTTTGTGAAATATTTTGAACGGCTTGCCGCGCGCTTGCCTCGTCTATTTCGATGGCATCAATGCTTAGATGAGGATTGCGCTGTGCCATCATCAAGGCCAGTAGCCCCGTTCCTGTACCGACGTCCAACACCTTTTGAGCCGTCGAAACGGGTACATAACTCCCCAAAATACAGGCTTCGGTACAGACTTTGAGGGCGCATTGGTCGTGCCAAACGGTAAACTGTTGAAAACGAAAAAAAGGGTTTTTGGGGCGGGGCATCGCTGTCAATCCAGTAGTCTCGTTTCTAAGATTTGACGAAATTTTCTCAGAATAGCAATGATTTTGAGTAAATCACTACGGTCAGTACAGATGTAAGTCTTTGATAGACTGTATGTTTTGGATTCCATAATCACAAAAGTCCACTTTTCCCCAATGACTTCACAGCCATACAACGGAATCATCTTGCCATCGTTGGTATTCTTC
>JALOLW010000554.1 GCA_025455795.1 Spirosomataceae bacterium | reverse complement strand
TATTTCAAAAAAAGTGGTTGGCGAACAGACCTATCCAGAAAGTATCATATTATGTTGCTTACTGATAAAAATACAGTATCATCAACCCCTACGCCAGACAACAGGGCTTGTAAAAAGTATCTTGACGATGGCAGGTTATGGAAACCTTGAAGTACCTGATTATACAACATTGTGTCGCCACTAACTGGCAATGATATAGATGATGCGGCAGAAGCAAAAGAAATGCTTAAAGATAAGATTGAAAAGATAGAAAGTTTTCACGGAGACGGGGCTTATGATGACTTTAGTTTTAGAGAAATATTAGGTAATGCCAAACAGATTATCCCCCCACCAAAAGATGCGGTCGTGCATGAAGGTACGAAAAGAAAACCAATTAAAGAGTATCTAATTCAACGAAATAAAGCAGTAGAGTTCATCAATAATCATGACCGTAAGCAGTGGAAAATAAATGAGGGCTATCATAAACGTAGCCGAAATGAAACAACAATGTATAGGCGGTTCGCCGCTGCGATATAAAACAACATTTGGAGCACAGATGCAAGCACGAAAAATAGAAAATCAGCAAACGGAAGTATTGATAAAAACTAAAATATTAAACATACAAAGGGACGTAGGAATGCCTATGTCTTATCGTGTAGCTTAACACCCTCGCAAAATGTGAGGGCTGATAAATAAAAAACCGACAATCTAACAATTTTGTAGCATGAATAAAATTTGGCTTTCTACGCCGCATTTGAGCGGTCACGAACAAAAGTACGTCCAACAAGCCTTTGAAAGCAACTGGATTGCACCACTTGGACCCAACGTGGATGGTTTTGAAAACGACCTGTGCCAATACGTGGGCGCACCGCACGCGGCGGCGTTGGCGTCGGGTACGGCAGCCATTCATTTGGCGTTGGCCATGCTCGGCGTCGGTCTTGGCGATGCCGTAATATGCCAATCCTGCACTTTTGCGGCCTCGGCCAACCCGATTGTCTATCAAGGTGCTACGCCCGTTTTTGTGGACTCCGAAACCGACACTTGGAACATCTGCCCCGATGCGCTCGAAACGGCCATCAAATCAGAACGGGCCAAAGGCAAAAATATCAAGGCGGTCATCGTGGTGCATCTGTACGGAATGCCCGCCAAAATGCGCGAAATCACCGACATCTGCACTCGCTACGACATTCCGCTCATCGAAGACGCCGCCGAAGCGTTGGGGTCAAGTTATGAGGGACAACGTTTGGGAAGTTTTGGAACAATGGGCGTGCTGTCGTTCAACGGCAACAAAATCATCACGACTTCTGGCGGGGGGGCGTTGCTCGCGCACGATGAACACTGGATAACCCAAGCCAAAAAACTCGCCACCCAAGCCCGCGAAGACGCGCCTCATTACCAACACGAAATGATAGGCTACAACTACCGCCTCAGCAACGTGTGCGCGGGGATAGGGCGTGGTCAAATGGAGGTGATTGATGAGCGCGTAGCCCAGCGCAGAGCCAATTTTGCTTATTATCAAAAAGCCTTTGACGACATCGAAGGCATTGATTTACAACCCGAAATGAGCGGAAGTTTCTCCAATCGCTGGCTTACCGCTATCATTGTCAATCCAGCTTTGTGCAACGGCAAAACCCGCGAAGACATTCGCCTGTCATTGGCAACCCAAAACATAGAAGCACGACCGCTTTGGAAACCCATGCACCTCCAACCCGTCTTTGCCGACGCGCCTTACTATGGGGCCAATGTATCGGGAAAATTGTTTGAAGATGGCCTCTGCTTGCCTTCTGGGTCGGATTTGCGAGAGGAATCTTTGGCGCGCGTGGTGACGGCTATCAAGTGTTCAATCGCATAATTAACTTCTTCGGCGGTTGTAAAACGCCCCAAACTAAACCGAATAGAGGCGTAGGCTTGGTCGTCGGTGAGGCCGAGCGATTTAAGCACGTGCGACGGCTCTACCGAAGCCGACGTACAAGCCGACCCCGTCGAAACGGCAATGTCTTTGAGTTTGAGCAATAAATCTTCTCCGTCAAAACCATCAAAGCAGATATTGGTGACGTGTAGCAAACGTGTGTTTGCGTCACCGTTGATAAAAGTATTGGGGATATTTTCTAAAATGCCATTTTCCAATCGCTGACAAAATGCGGATAGCCGCATGGCATCTGCCAACATTTCTTTTTGGGCAATAGCGCAGGCTTCACCAAATCCTACAATACCAGGCACATTGAGTGTACCCGACCTGCGCCCCCGCTCGTGGCCGCCACCGTCCATTTGAGCGGTGAGTTCTATACCTTTACGCACGTACAATGCCCCCACGCCCTTCGGTCCGTAAAGTTTATGCGCCGAAAACGCCAACAAGTCAATCCCGTCTTTTTCTACATCGAGAGACACTTTCCCCACAGCCTGAGTAGCGTCCGTAAAAAATAAAGCTCCCTTTTGGTGAACAACTTCGGCAATTTTTTGAATGGGTTGAACCACACCTATTTCGTTGTTGGCATACATCACTGCCACCAAAATCGTATCGGGCCGCATCGCTTCTGCTACTTGTTGGGGCGTGATGAGGCCGTCGGGTTGGGGTTTAAGGTAAGTCACCTCTGCCCCTATTTGCTCCAAATGACGACACACATCGAGCGTGGCTTTATGCTCGGTTTGGAGGGTGATGATGTGCCTGCCTCGGTGGCTGTGTTTTTCAAAAACACCCTTCAAAGCCAAATTAATGGCTTCGGTAGCACCACTCGTAAACACAATCTCTTGCGGACTGGCCTGGGGACTAAGTAGTTGGGCAACTTGGGTACGGGCTTTGGTTACGGCCTCTTCGGCTTCCCACCCGTACAGGTGCGCGCGACTCGCGGCATTGCCGAAGTTTTGGGTAAACCACGGTAGCATGGCCTCCAACACCCGCGGGTCCACGGGTGTAGTGGCGTTGTAATCCAAATAAATAGGAATTTTCAATCTATGAACCTTTAATCGTAAGTAGTACAGCGTATTTAGTTTATCGTATTGAGACAAAAAATACAAAAGTAAATCATTGAAAATAAGTACCTTATTTTATTCTCAATACACAATACTATTTTCTCAATACTACTTAA
>JALOLW010000134.1 GCA_025455795.1 Spirosomataceae bacterium | reverse complement strand
GTGTTTTTCGCTGGCCGAGGCCAAAAAATTGAAGCAAATTATCGAAAAAACGGGCCTTACTTTTGGTCTTACCCACAACTACACGGGCTATCCGATGGTGAAGGAGGCGCGAGCCATGATTCAAAACGGGGTCATTGGGCAAGTGCGTAAAGTAGTGGTAGAGTATCCGCAGGGGTGGCTGTCGTTCCCGCTCGAAAAAGACGGTGCCAAGCAAGCCGTGTGGCGCACCGACCCCAAGCAGTCGGGCATTGCGGGCGCGGTAGGTGACATAGGCACGCACGCCGAAAACTTGGCCGAGTACATCACAGGACTCAAAATCACCGAACTTTGCGCCGACGTAAGCCGCGTGGTAGAAGGCCGTATGCTCGACGACGACGCCAACGTACTGCTGCACTTCGACAATGGTGCGAAGGGCATTTTGCATTGTAGTCAAATCTGCAACGGCGACCTCAACGGACTCAATATCAGGGTGTATGGCGAATTGGGTAGTCTCCAATGGCACCAAGAACGTCCGCAGTATCTGCACCACAAAACCACCGACGGACATACCATTTACCAACCATCGGTGGGCAAACTATCGGAAGCGGCCAATGCCAACACGCGCATTCCATTTGGGCATCCCGAAGGGTATTTGGAGGCGTTTGCCAACATTTACCGCAATTTCTCGCGCACGGTACGCAAGCGAATGAATGGCGAAACTCCCACTGAACTCGACCTTGATTTCCCAACCATTGACGACGGAATCCGTGGGATGCAATTTGTCGAAACGGTCATCGCCTCGGGCAAAGCCCAGCAGAAGTGGGTCAAGTTTAAGAATTAGCAAAGCCCCCAACCCCCGGAGGGGGCTTCTAAAAACATAAAACTCCCCCCACCGGGGCTGGGGGGCTTCTTTCCAAAAATGAAAACCATCAAAGGACCAGCCATTTTTTTGGCACAATTCATGGGCGATACCGCTCCGTTCAACTCATTGGACACTATCGCCGCTTACATGGCCGATTTGGGCTATAAGGGCATCCAAATCCCGACTTGGGACCCGCGCTGCATTGACCTCCAAACCGCCGCCGAAAGCAAAACGTACTGCGACGAGTACAAAGGCAAACTCAAAGACATTGGCGTAGAAATCACCGAACTTTCGACGCACCTCCAAGGCCAACTCGTGGCCGTTCACCCCGCCTACGACCCGATGTTTGACGGTTTTGCCGCACCCGAAGTGCGAAACAACCCCACCGCCCGCACCGAGTGGGCCGTGCAGCAGATGAAATGGGCGGCCAAAGCCTCTCAAAATCTGGGGCTTACGTCGCACGTATCGTTTACGGGCGCGTTGTTGTGGCCGTTTATGTACCCGTGGCCACAGCGTCCTGCGGGTTTGGTCGAAACGGGCTTCAAAGAACTCGGCAAACGCTGGAAACCTATTTTGGATGCTTTCGACGAAGCAGGCGTAAATGTCGGCTATGAACTTCACCCCGGCGAAGACGTACACGATGGCGTGACGTTTGAAATGTTTTTGGAGGCGGTAGGCAATCACCCTCGCGCAGGCATCAACTATGACCCAAGCCACTTTGTACTGCAACAGCTTGATTATCTACAATTTATTGATTTTTACCACGAGCGTATTTTTGCGTATCACGTCAAAGATGCCGAGTTCAACCCAACGGGCAAGCAGGGTGTCTATGGTGGTTTCCAAGGCTGGGCTGACCGCGCGGGTCGCTTCCGCTCACTGGGCGACGGGCAGGTGGATTTCAGCGGAATCTTCTCCAAACTATCGCAGTACAACTACGACGGCTGGGCGGTGTTGGAATGGGAGTGTTGTATCAAATCTCCCGAGCAAGGCGCGGCAGAAGGCGCACCGTTTATCGCCGACCATATCATCGAAGTAACCGCCAAAGCTTTCGACGATTTTGCGGGTACGGGTGCCGACGAGGCTTTCAACCGCAAGGTGTTGGGGTTGTAGGAAGTTTCAGTGCTTGAATGCCGGAATGCTTGAATACGTAAATGCAGAAATGTTTGAATGTGCAATTGCCTAAAATTATTTCTGCATTTACGCATTTCTGCACTTACAAAATAATACTTATCCCAGCGCATAACGCTTTCCTGGCAAGGTGCGAAGGTAGCCTTGTAGTTCGAGGTTGAGGAGTAATGTAGAAAGGCGACTGGGGTGAATTTGGCTTTCCCACACCAAATCGTCAATGTGAACGTCGCCTCGCTGCCGAATCAACGACACAATCTGACTTTCTTCTTGGGTAAAATGCGCAGGCATCGCAATGACTTGCCCTTGACTATTTCCGTGTTCTGGAAGCCATTGGAGGGTTTCCAACAAGTCTTCTATGCCCATGAAAATCTGTGCTTTATGCTCCCGAATGAGTTTATTGCAGCCCGCCGAGTAAGAATTGGTGAGATTGCCAGGAACAGCAAATACGTCGCGGTTGTAGTTGTTGGCATACTCCGCCGTGATAAGCGCACCGCCCTTATCGGCAGCTTCTACCACAATCGTGGCATCTGAAAGCCCCGCAATGATACGATTTCTGGCAGGGAAGCGCATAAAATCGGGGCCCGTACCCAGCCGATACTCAGTCACGATACCGCCGTTGGCTTGCATCTCTTCGGCGGTTTTGTGATGGGCTTGGGGGTAAATCACATCCACGCCCGTAGCCATGACTCCGATGGTAGGAACATGGTGCTTCAAACAAGCGCGGTGCGCCGTGATGTCTATGCCGTAAGCCAACCCACTCACTACCGTTACGCCTCGATTGGCGAGTTGTTCTACAATCTCGTTGGTGATACTTCGTCCGTATTCGGTGGCTTTGCGCGTCCCTACGATGTTGATAAAACGCCCCTGATTGAAATCAATGGTCCCTTTGGCGTACATCAAAACGGGTGCATCGTAGAGCGATTTGAGACGTTGGGGGTAATTGGCATCTGTATAAAAATAGAGTTTTACACCCGCCTTTTTCGTGGCAATCAACTCATTTTCAGCTTCTTTGAGTCCTTTTTGACTGAGTATGTTTTTGGCTATTACCTCACCGATGCCTGTCACGCGCGTCAGGGTTTTGAGGTTGGCCGCAAATACCCGCTCCGCCGTTCCGAAATGACTGATTAATTGACGAATAAGGACACTGCCCAAGTTGGGGGTAAGGTGCAGTGCCAACTGATAGAAGGTTTCGCTCATGCGGGGATTAATGTCAGTTTTGAAGTTACAGGATGGGAGTTTTGCTTCCGAGAAATTTTACAACTTGGCGAAACGCTGCTGTGAAAAGTTGTCAAATCTGGGGTTGTTTACCTCCAAGATGCGGGCAGTTGAGTACGGTTTCGATGCCCTCGTAATGCACAGGGTCTTTTTGATAACCATAGACCTGACTTAGTTCGTGGGTGTAGTTATTGTCGCCCATAGCTACATCTACGTCGTCCATGGTAAATTCGCTCGGATGCTCGTACCCGCACGCGATGGCGATTTCGAGGATTTCTTTGGTCAATGTCTTGGCATAATTGTAAAAACGCTCGCTTTTCAAAGCGGGGTCTATGCCCGATTGTAGCCATTTGTTTTGGGTAGCTACGCCCGTTGGGCAGCGGTTGGTATGGCAAATTTGGGCCTGAATACAGCCAATCGAAAGCATGGCTTCGCGGCCCACATTGACGATGTCGGCGCCCATCGAAAACGCCATGACGGCTTGGGCGGGAAGTCCCAATTTGCCCGAACCGATAAACGTAACGCGGTGGGTGAGTGCTTTTTTCTGAAAAATCTTATACACACTTGCAAACCCATATACCCACGGCAGCGAGACGTGGTCGGCAAAAGATGGTGGAGCGGCACCCGTACCGCCTTCACCGCCGTCAACCGTGATAAAGTCAGGCCCTTTGCCCGTTTTGACCATCAAATCAGTCATTTCTTCCCACATTTCGAGTTTGCCCACGGCGGCCTTGATGCCCACGGGCAATCCAGTAGCCTCGGCCATGGTTTCGATAAAAGTCATCATTTCGGGAATGGTGCTAAATGCGCTGTGGGCGGCGGGAGAAATGACATCTTTACCGAGAGGAACGTGCCGAATAGCGGCGATTTCGGGGGTGATTTTGGAGGCAGGTAGCACGCCACCTTTGCCAGGTTTGGCCCCTTGTGAGAGTTTCAGCTCCAACATTCGGATTTGGGGCGAGTTTTGGGTCAGTTGGACGAGTTTATCCAAGACAAAATTGCCTTCGTCGTCTCTGATACCAAAGTAGGAAGTGCCGATGTTGAGTACAATATCCGACCCAAAATTATGATAAGGCGAAAAACCGCCTTCTCCGGTATTGTGATAACAACCAAACTTCGCCGCCCCTTTGTTGAGTGACTCAATAGCCGCCGCCGACAGCGACCCAAAGCTCATGCCTGAAATATTGACAATCTGTTTGGGGCGATAGGTTTGTTTGCGCCCGTGGGCGAGTCCGATGATTTTGGCCGACGGTACCACGTAGGGATTGGTACGAAAAGGATGATCTTTGGGCAAACGTTTGGGGAGCAAAGCGGGTTTAATCAACACATAACCAGCGATATGCGTGTCTTGGTCAGTCCCAAAACCTTGAAAATTGTTTTCTTTTTTGGAAGAAGCATAAATCCAAGACCGCTGCCGACGGTTGAAGGGGAGTTCTTCGCGGTTGTTGGCTACGATGTACTGCCTAAACTCTGGCCCGACGGTTTCTATCATGTACCGCAGATGCCCCACCACGGGGAAATTATGCTGAATGGTGTGTTTTTTTTGGAAAATATCGCGGATAGCGATAATTGCTAAAACGACCAACGGCCAAAGCCACCAGGGAATTGCGAAAAGCCAATTAAGAATAGAATTCATGGTGAATGTTAGGGGTATTTTTAGAGTGGTTTCAAGAAAAGAATTGTTGCAAAGTTAGTTTTTTTTCAAAACCTGCGTCAATTACATTTGAAATACCCTTGGCTTGATTTTGGGGTTTTTCATAAAACCATAACGCTAAAAAAAAATTTATACATCTTGGATTACGCAGGTTTAAAATTTGTTGGACTGAAATAAAATGTTGGTGGTGCTAAATTTGCAAAAAAACAGATTCGATGAAAAAGAACACCCACGGCAAAAAAACGTACCAAAAAGTGAGCATACCGTAGCGGAAAGCGAAGAAGTAGAACTGAGAGCTTTGGGCGCGTTCAATCAGCAGTAATCAGTCCGCGCGTTTCAACAGCAGGGTCGCTAAACCACGGTTTGGCGACCCTGCTGTTGTTTTGTTCTGAACTCTTCGCTAATTTTATCCATCAAAACACAAGAAAAGCAGTTTGCCGCCGTCCAAGTTATATTGGGGGAGTAGTTGTGCCAAATTATGAATACTGTACTTTGAAAACATTGCGCTAAAAACTAAATTTGTTAAAAAAACGCCTAATGATAGTTTCGAGAGTATATGATGAAATGCTGGATTTCATCACTTCTGCGCCAAGTGCCGCAGAAATTGTAAGTTTTGCGCCTTCTCAACAGGCACAACAACGATTGGAAATATTGCAATTCAAACACCGAGAAGAACAACTAACAGAGGCAGAATTACACGAGTTGGAGCAGTATTTGATGATCGAACACATCATGCGTATGGCCAAAGCGAAAGCTCGAAAACGACTAAACGCATGAGTTATTACCTTTCAGAAAGTTCAAGAAAAATGGTAATAGAAAGAGCAAGTAATCGGTGTGAATATTGCCAACTCCACCAGATGAATGCTTTTCACAAACATCAAATAGAACACATTATTGCGCTCAAACATGGCGGAAGTTCTGATTTAGGAAATCTCGCTCTCGCTTGTACACACTGCAATTTTCACAAAGGAACAGACCTCTCTACGATGCTATTACCAAATAGAGAGCTTGTCCCTCTTTTTAATCCGAGGGCGCATCGCTGGGATGAACATTTTTATATGGAAGATTGCGTTTTCTATGCCAAATCAAAAATAGGAGAAGCGACTATTAAAGTGCTAAAAATGAATGATGTAGATTTGATAATTTTTAGACAAATGCTCTAATCCCTACAAAACCCCCTTCGTCGAAGGTAGCACGTCCAAGGCTTTGAGGTCGCGCTTCACGGCCATTTTGATGGCTTTGGCCCAACCCTTAAATATCGCTTCGATTTTGTGATGCTCGTTTTGGCCCTCACACTTGATGTTGAGGTTGCAGAGGGCAGTATCGGCAAAAGACTTGAAGAAGTGATAAAACATTTCGGTCGGCATTTCGCCGATTTTTTCGCGCTTAAACTCCGCTTCCCACACCAACCACGGCCTGCCCGAAAAATCAATGGCTACTTGGGCAAGTGCCTCATCCATAGGCAACAAAAACCCGTACCGACTAATGCCGCGCTTGTCGCCGAGGGCTTTGCGGTAGGCTTCGCCGAGGGCGAGGGCGGTGTCTTCGATGGTGTGGTGTTCGTCTATGTGCAGGTCGCCCTGCACGCTGATGCTCAGGTCAGCACCCGAGTGTTTGGCGAGTTGGTCGAGCATATGGTCAAAAAAACCAATGCCCGTATTCATGGCAGATTGGCCGCTACCGTCGAGATTGAGCGTGATTTGGATTTGGGTTTCTCTGGTATTTCGTTCTACCGTGGCTATGCGTGCGGGCATACGCAGGTGTTCATAAATCGCATCCCAATCGTCGGACACCAACGACAGCGCGTTTTGCTGTTCGGGCGTGAGCGCATCGGGGGTGTTTTGACCAATAAAAATAGCCTTACAGCCCATATTGACCGCCAATTGAACGTCGGTGAGGCGGTCGCCAATGACGTAACTGTTGGCTAAATCGTATTTTTGTCCGTCAAAATAGTCGGTGAGTAGTGCCGTGCCAGGCTTGCGCGTGGGGGCGTTTTGGTGCGGGAATGTACGGTCAATATGAATGGCCTGAAACGCCACGCCCTCGCCCGCGAGGGTGTCGAGCATTTTGGTATGGGCAGGCCAAAACGTGGCTTCGGGAAAGGAATCAGTACCGAGGCCGTCTTGGTTAGTAACCATAACGAGGCCGTAGTCGGTTTCGTCGGCAAGGCGACGGAGGTTGGAGATGGCTTTGGGCAAAAAAGCAAGTTTTTCTAAGGAATCAACTTGAAAATCGGTGGGAGGCTCGACGATGATGGTGCCGTCGCGGTCAATAAACAATAACTTTTGCATGAATAGGTGGTATGAATTGAGCAACTGCAAAGGTCACATTGTTTTTTCAGATTTTGAAGTAATTTTGCCAAAAACCCTTACTCTTATGAAAAACTTTGTTGATTTCCTTCACCGCTTTGCAAGCGTCAAAATGCTCATTGTCGCGGTCGTTGCCTACGCTGTTTTTCCCGCGTATTTCCTCAAAAATGCCGAGACACGCATCAATCAACTCACGGGCAAACCCGTCGAAATCATTGACTTAGGTATCGGCTTCAACCCCGAGCGCACCCGCCAATTACTCGACACCTACACCCCCGAAGCCCGCGCTTACTACGCTTCCGTAGAAGCCACCATAGACGTGGCCTATCCGATAGTGTATGCTTTTTTGTTTGCGATTATTATTGCCTTGTTGTACCGCCAAAACCGCCACGGTTTGCCCCGTTGGATAGTTGCATTGCCGTTTGTAGGGCTGCTTTTCGATTACACCGAAAACTTCTTCATCTATCAACTCCTCGCTCAATACCCCGACATTAGCGACACGCAAATACTCCTCTGCGAAGCCGCTAAACTGGGCAAGTGGGTGGTACTCGGTGCGGTATTGCTGCTGATTGTGTACGGACTTGTACGCCGCTTGATGCCCCAAAAGTGAAGCATTTAGGCTTTTTTCAATTCCATCCACGTCCAAATCGCCGTGGCTACATCTACGCCCGCAAAGAGGATAAGGGTAGGTTTTGAAAAACCCAACAAAGCCAAAACAGCGATACCTCCTGCCGCAAAAAGCCTGCCGTAAACAGTAGTTTGAATGATGTCTCGGTTGCCAGATTTAATAATACTTCGGTACAAGATACCGAGTGTGAAGACAATTACGCCCAAAATTCGCGTATAGACTTCATCGGTAAGTTGAAGGTCAAATAGCCCCAGCATGGCGTTGGGGGTGATGGCAAGGGCAGCTCCAGACAGGAATACGTACCACATTTGGACAGTAAGCGAAGTGAATTTTTGCATATTGCGTTGTATGTTAGAGGTTTAGCTACCACCATTCGCCCGTTGCCTGAGTCTTTATAGACCACTCCTACCCAAACACCGTTTTCATTCTTCGTACTACTTCTTCGAGCGTAGCGCGGGTACAGGCGAAGTTGAGACGGAAGAAACCTTCTTGGCCAAAAATTGACCCGTCGTTTACGCCGACACCCGCCGCTTCGAGGCGTTTGGAAACATCACTCATCCCCGTATCGCGGGTATCAATCCACGCCAAGTAAGTGGCTTCGAGTGGGCGCATTTGGAGGCCCTTCATCTGATTGACCTCGGCCATGAGGTAGTCGTGATTGGCACGGAGGTATTGGAGAAGCTGGGCGTGCCACTCGGCGCTGTCGCGGTAAGCGGCGAGGGCGGCTTCGTAGGCGTAAGTCGAAAGCATGGGCAGCAGTCCAGCTTTGGCGCGAATGAACTTAGCGCGCAGTGTATCGTTGGGAATCACGACTGCCGAACAGCCCAAGCCCGCCAAATTGAAAGTTTTACTGGGAGCCAACAGCGTCATGCTGTTTTGAGCGGCCTCGGCGTTGAGCGTTGCGTAGGTGATGTGCTGTTTGGTGGCATCAATGACCAAATCGCAGTGGATTTCGTCCGAACAAACCACAATACCGTGACGGCTACAAATCTCGTGCAGGCGCAGGAGTTCGTCGCGGGTGAACATCGTCCCGACGGGGTTGTGGGGATTACAAAGCAGAAATAGTTTGGTATTGGGTTGAATCGCTGCTTCGATGGCCTCAAAGTCCAGCGTCCAACGTTCTCCCTCTAACTTCAACGGCACTTTTTGCAAGTCGCGGTCGGCAAGGTCTGTTTCAATCATAAAAGGATGATAGACGGGCGTAGCCGTCATCACGCCTTCGCCGGGCTGAGTGACAGTCCTGATAGCCAGGCCAATCGCAGGCACCAAACCACCCAGCCACACCGTCCAATCTTGCGGAGTGTCCCACTGATGTTGGGTTTTTAAACGCGCCCTAAAAACCTCATTGAGGGCATCGGGGCAGCGTGAATACCCAAAAATCCCGTGACGGGTCACTTTGTCCAATGCCTCAATGATGGGCGGTGCGGCTTGAAAGTCCATGTCAGCGACCCA
>JALOLW010000133.1 GCA_025455795.1 Spirosomataceae bacterium | reverse complement strand
GACGTTCCAAAGCCAACGTTGCTCGCGCTTGTCCAATTCAAAGATACCCCCGAAGTAGGACTTGAAAACGTAATACCAGGCACTACCAGCCCTCCACAGTGGGTAACGCTTGAAACGGCACTGACGGAAGGTGTAGGATTGACGGTGACGTTGAAATTGACATTACTGCCCGAACAACCGTTGGCAGAAGGCGTGACTGAAACGCTGGCGGTTGTAGGGGCGTTGCCGCTGTTGGTGGCGGTATAACCGCCGATGTTGGTAGTGCCTGAAACTCCAAAACCTACGTTAGCACTGCTGTTCCACAAATAGGAAGTGCTTGGGATATTGCTGCTAAAATTGATAGCTGCCCCTGCCGCACCGTTGCAATAACTGGTACTGCTTATGCCACTCATTGTAGGTCGCGGTTTGGCAGTCACGGTAAAAGTGGTGGCTGTGCCTGCACAAGCTCCGTTGAAGGGGGTCGCAGTGACAGTCGCCACGACGTTACTGGTGCCGCCGTTGCTGGCATTTGTTGAGGCGATATTGCCGTTTCCAGAAGTCCCAAAGCCTACGTTGGCATTGCTTGTCCACGAAAACGAAGTAGCGTTTGTTCCGCTGAAATTAATGGCTGAAAAAAGTTGACCTGTACATTTAGACTCATTAGGGTCGTCTACCGAATTGATGGTTGGTGTCGCATTGATACTAAAAGAAGTGCTTTCTCCGGAGTAATTGGTCATCCCCACTGTAGCGCGTACTCGTATCTTGTAGGCGGTACCATTCAAACTGTTGGGAAGTGTTACGTTGGCAGAGGAGGCAGCAGTAGTAGTCCCCAGCGAAGTAGGAGTAGCAAACGACCCCGTAGCATTGGACAGCTCTATATTGAAATTGGTCATTGCGGGAATGTTTCTCGTAGAATAAGCTACATTGACAGTTGTACCTGAGCAATAGCCTGACTGTGGTGATCCTCCAGGTAAGGATACCACTACCGATGAAATAGACTGCGCGTGGCTTGCTGTACCCATTCCCCACGCCAACACCGCAATACAGCAGCTAAAAAGTAATTTTCTAATCATTGTATTTGTTTTTTGATTATCACTAAAAAAACGCTCAAAATTAGCCCATTATTGGCAAAACACTGCTTTTCTTTGGGCGTACCTTATTTTGCGGTCGTTTCGATGGCCTGATAAACCAGCTCATGGATGCGCCTTCGTATCTTCTGCCGATTGATTTGGTTGTTTTCGGCGTTTGGGTGGACGCGGTTGGCCAGCATCACAAAAACCAGTTCTTTTTGAGGGTCGGCCCACACCATCGTACCCGTAAAACCCGAATGACCAAACGACACATCTGATGCGGATTCGGCCACAAAATTGCTTTCTCGGTTGGCGGGGGCTTTGTCCCAGCCCAAGCCTCGGTGATTGGCCGCATCGTGCATTTTGGCAAACAGCGGCAAGGTGGTTTCCTGAAAGTACCGTCGGTCGCCATAAAGTCCTTTTTGGAGGTTCATCTGCATCAAAACCGCCAAATCAGTCGCACAACTAAACAGCCCCGCGTGTCCTGCTACGCCACCGTAGATAGCTGCCATTTGGTCATGGACAGTGCCTCGGAGGAGTTGGTTGCGGTACGAGAAATCGTTTTCGGTGGGGGCAATTTGGCTTTCAGGAAAACGTGCCAACGGCCTAAAACCCGTCATGTTCATCCCCAATGGTTCATAAAAATTTTGTTGTAAAAACTCTTCCATCGGCTGATTGGTCACTTTCTCGACCACTTTTTGCAACATCAAAATTCCTAAATCACTATATACAAACGGATACTTGCCGTTGGTTTCTTTGCGCATCGGTGACTTCACCACCCACTTCCAGACCGAATCTTTGAGGGCGGGTTTGGCAAACAACCGAGGCGCGATTTGCATCGTAAACACGCTGTCTTTGATGGCACTATAAAACTCGGGTTTTAGGCCGCCACCCCCCGTTTTGGTACGCTCCCAAAGACTCGGATAAAACGCTACCAAACCCGACCGGTGCAACAACAACTCCTCGATGGTGATATTGGCTTTGGTCGTCTCTATCAACTCGGGCAAATATTGTGCCGCTTTTTGTTTCAAATCTATCGCGCCTTGTTCGTGCAGATACATGACAGCCTGCAACGTAGCCATCACCTTGGTCACCGACGCCACGTCGTAGAGCGATTCGTTGGTGACCCGCTCGGTGTAGTTGTCGTAGGTAAGTGTACCGTAGTTCTTTTGAAAAACCACCCGCCCCCGTCGCGCGACCAAAATCTGACAACCAGGGAAAATACTGGCTTGGATGCAGTTTTTGACCAGCGTATCAATTTTCATCAATTTGGCCGAGTTCATGCCCACTTGTTCAGGCAGCCCAAAATGCAGTCGGTTGAGCGGTTGGGTTTGGTAGCCCGTACCGAGCGCGTACATTCCTTCTACCGAAATGGGCAGTTTACCCCGAAACGGCAACGCCCCGAAGATTTGCTGGGCGGCAGCTACTTGCAAATCGGGCAGGTTTTCGTAGGCACAGACCACGGCAGCCGTCGAGGGGAGTTGTTTGAGGGAATAGGGCGTCGCAAAAACACTCACCACAACGCGGGCTTTTTGTTGGAGGCGCGTCAGCAAATCAAGCGTGGCGGGACTGATATAAAACGGTTTGAGAAAATTTCGGCGGTTGTTGTGGAGGCTTACTATCACCACTTTGGCGTCGCCTACTTGGGTGAGGAGGCTTTCTACTTCTTCGTTGGTAGTGGGTCTTTCGGCATAGACGATGTGCTTGAAAGCCGCGTATCGGCTCAGGGTTTGTTGAAACAGATTGATGCCGCCTTCGCCAATCGCCACCGACGCAAACGAGCAGGTGTCGAGTGTTCGGATGGGCAGTAGATTTTGGTCGTTGCGCACGAGCGTGGTCGCGTGTTCGCACAGCTCGCGCGTGAGGGCGACGGTCTGGGGCGTTTGGAGAATTTGATTGATTTGTTTGGCCGAAACGGATTGAAATTGATTGGCCCCCAACCAATACTTGGCCCGCAATACTTTTTTGACTTTTTCTTCGATGAGCATTGAGTCAATCGTGCCTTTTTCGATGCCCGTTTTGATGCGTTTGATGGTTTCGGCTATGTTTTCAGCATAGACCAGTACGTCGTTGCCCGCCGCGAGGGCTTTGATATTGGCGTCAATGGCCGTGCGCCCGCGTTTGACACCCTGCATATTCATCGCGTCGGTAAACACCAACCCCTGAAAACCCATCTGCCGTTTGAGCAAATCGGTCACTACTTTTTCGGAGAGCGACGAGGCGAGATAAGGTGTGTTTTCCAGCACAGGTACGTACAAATGTCCCGTGACGATGCCCGCGAGGCTGTCGGCGATAAGCTGGCGAAACGGGTACAAATCACTCTCGGCAAGGCGGTCGGTGGAGTGGGAGAGGACTGGTAGCGTGTAGTGTGAGTCGGCGTCGGTATCACCGTGGCCTGGGAAGTGCTTGGCCGTGGCAATGACCCGCTGCTGCTGAAGACCGCGCATGTACGCGCTTGCTTTGGCGGTGACATTGTCGCGGTCTTCGCCAAACGAGCGCATTCCAATGACAGGATTGCGGGGGTTGGCGTTGATGTCGGCTACGGGGGCAAAATTGACGTGAATCCCCGCCAAACGGCATTGTCGGCCTATCTCGCGGCCCATTTTGAGTATCAGGTCATTGTCTTGAATGGCTCCGAGGGTCATCTGTTTGGGAAAATCCTCCACGCTGTCGAGGCGCATCCCCAGCCCCCATTCACCGTCAATGCCTATCATCAACGGCACTTTGGAGAGGGCTTGGTAGCGATTGACGAGGCGGGCTTGGCGGTGCGGGCCACCTTGAAAAAAAATCAAACCGCCAATCGCCTGATTTTGAATCAATTTGTCAAAGTATTGATAGTAGGACTCGGTGCGATTGGAGTGCGTAGCTACCATAAAAAGCTGACCGATTTTCTGCTCGGTAGTCAAAGTACGCAGCACGCTGTCGGCCCAGTGGTTTTCGGGAAAAACAAATCTTTTGGTGGGGATGTCACGCGCTGTGTTTCGAAATCCAACCGCACTTATCCAACTCCCTGCGACCACCACCCAAACGAAGAATTTATACATTAAAAACAGCCTGTTATTAGTTATCGGTTAATCGTTATTTGAGACAGCTACCCGTTTTGAGGGATTGACTTCAACGGCAAAGCTACGAAAAACCGACGAAAAAACAGCGTTTAAAGGCAGCCTGACTGCTTGTGTTTAAACATAACCGACCCGTAACATTGGCTTAACATTCAGGTAATATTGGGTTTCTACTTTTGTGCCGTAAAACACAAAAAACACCCAATATGAAGGTTACATCTAACCCCGTAAAATTAAGTCTCACGCTCTTTCTTTTCTTCGTGTGTGCCTTATCTGCCTTTTCTCAGGGCGTTATCAGAGGTACTGTCAAAGACGCCAAAAACCAAGAAGCCATCATCGGTGCGACGGTCTTGGTAGAAGGCACACAACTCGGTGCCGCCACCGACATTGAAGGCAACTTTACCATCGCCAAAGTTCCCGCAGGTACGTACAACCTCAAAATTACCTACATTTCTTACAAAGCGAAGGATGTCAAGGGATTGCGGGTAGAAAACGACAACGTGACGGTGGTAGAAACTGAAATCGAAGAAGACTCCAAAACGCTCGAAACGGTGGTGGTCAGGGCCAACAAGCAGACCAATACCGAAGTGGCGGTCATCACCGAAATCAAACAAATCAAGGCAATTGCGGTGGGGATTTCAGCCCAGCAAATCAGCAAATCGCAAGACCGCGACGCGGCGGCGGCGATTCGGCGCGTGGCGGGAGTGTCGCTTTTTGACGACCGCTTCGTGATGGTACGCGGCCTAAGTCAGCGGTACAACTCGGTGCTTATCAACGACTTGATTACGCCTTCGACCGAAGTAGATACGCGAGCGTTTTCGTTTGATATGCTCCCAAGCAACATCATTGACCGCATGATTGTCTTCAAGTCAGGCACGGCAGATTTGCCAGGCGATTTTGCGGGGGGCGTTGTTAAAATCTTTACCAAAAAGAAACCCGACCAGAATTTTACTTCGGCCAACGTATCACTTGGTTTTAGAGGAAATACTACTTTGCAAAGCGTGCAAAACCACGACCGTGGCTCTCTGAGTGCTTTGGGAATGTGGGATGCAGCCAGTAACATTTCAACGGCGTTTCCTCAAAGTTCGCAGACTTTCAATGAGCTTTCACCGCTCCAACGCGCTTCTTACGCCCATACTTTCCCCAACAATTGGGCTTTGACCAACAGCACCGTAGCCCCCGACATCCGCTTGGGCATCAACGCGGGACGGGTGTTTGACTTGGGCAATTTGCGCGTGAGTACGTTGTCGAGTGTCAATTATTCTAATACGCACCAATTGGCCGATGCTCAGTTGAGAATCTATCAAAACGCCTTGACTGCCAACGACGTCAATGAGAAATATGAAGACCGCCTTTACACCAACAACACCCGTTTGGGGGTATTGAGCAACTGGACTTTCCGCTTTTCGCCTACATTCACACTTGAATTTAAGAATTTGTTCAACCAACTCGGCTTCAAAGAAACCAACGTGCGCGAAGGGCAATTTGTGGCCAACCAAAACTTGGACATTCGCAGTATTTCGCAGCGTTTCGAGAGTCGCAGTATTGGTACTTCGCAGTTGTCGGGCAAGCACGCGCTCAGTCCTACGTCGGAGTTGAACTGGATTGCGGGTTTTGGTTACACGGGTCGTTGGGAGCCTGATTGGCGTCGTATTCGCTACATCCGTCAGATTGGCATCACCGACGAGCAGGGCCGTCCTGTCCCTTTCCAAGTGTCCAATCCGATTGACCCTACGCCTACCGAATCGGGCCGCTTTTTCTCTAAGCTGAACGAATTTTCATACACCCTTGCGGCCAACTACGAGCGCAAACTCAACAATCCCGAAGACCGCACGCCGTCGGTGTTGAAAACGGGTGTCTATCTCGACCGCAAAAACCGCAATTTTGACGCGCGTTTTTATGGTTACAACAACATTGGCAACGTGTCGTCGCGCTTGTCGCTGCCCGTTGAGCAGATTTATGACCGCGCCAATGTGACAGGTCAAGTGGGAGGCTTTACGATGAAAGACGGTACGCGGGACATAGACTCATACACGGGCTCTAATACCCTTGTTGCAGCTTATGTAAGCACTGAGTTGGCTTTGAGCAAAAAAGCCCTGCTTACCGCAGGTTTCCGTGGCGAATACAACGACCAACGTTTGGAAAGAGCCTTAAAGATTTTTAGCCCGCTTCCTTCCATCAACTTTTCTTATAAGCTCAACGAGAAAAACTCGGTGCGCTTGGCTTACTCTTTTACCATCAATCGCCCCGAATTCCGCGAGATTGCACCGTTTAGTTACTTTGATTTCAACTTTAACGCCGACGTGCGCGGCAACGTAGAACTCACCACCGCTACCATCCAAAACTTAGACGCCAAGTGGGAGTTTTATCCTACCGACAACGAGATGATAACGGTGACGGGCTTCTTTAAGCGTTTCCGCAATCCCATTGAGAGTTTCTTGATTCCGACGGGTAACGGCTTGGCTTATACCTTTATCAATGCCAAAGACGCTACCAACTACGGCGTCGAATTGGAGATGCGTAAAGGTTTTAACGGTGCGGGTAGCCGCTTTTTGCAAAACCTCCAAATCGTTGCCAATGCGTCTATCATTGCGAGCCGTATCAACTTGGGCGAGTCTATTTTAGCCCCTGATTTGAGTGGTGCTACGCAGACGTACAACTTGACGGGTATCACCGAAAGCCGCCGCCCGATGATGAACCAATCACCCTATTTAATCAATACGGGGTTGTTTTATGACAATCGCTCGGGCTTCACGGCCAACGTTCTTTATAACGTAGCTGGACCACGGATTTTTGCGGTGGGTAACATTGACAATGCCACCATCTATGAAATGCCCCGCAACGTGATTGACGTGAATTTGTCGAAGCAGTTTGGCAAGAAAGTAGAATTGCGGTTGAGTATCCAAGATATTCTGAATCAGCCTGTGCGTTTGAGCCAAGACTTCAACCGCGACGGCAAAATCGGCAAAGATATTACCTCACAAACGGCCAATGCCGACCAAGACATTCGCTCGTTTCGCAGAGGGACGTATTCGAGTTTGAGTTTGGTCTATAATTTTTAACCACCCCATCCCCATCCTTTCCGCACGGGCGACCCCGCCCTTGCCACAAGGGGAAGGGTGTCCGAACTCCGTGAGGACGGGTTGGGGTAAATTTTCAGAATTTGGTCATCAAATCCGCACATTATCAGATAGTTATAAATTTTTTAAATCATAAACCAAATTCTCTATTTTATGAAATTGTTGAAGTTTTTTTCTGTTGCAATTCTTTTGCTCGCGGTTTTTGCGGCTTGCGAAAACAACAATCAGCCCGAACCCGTTTTGGCGGTGACGAGCTTTACGCCTGCCACGGGTAAAATCGGTGACGATGTAACGATAACAGGGACGAAGTTTGGCACAAATGCTGCCGATGTGAAGGTGAAAATTGGCAACGGCGACGCTACCGTAAAATCTGTCACAGAAACCCAAATCGTAGCCACAGTGCCACCAACAGCCACCAACGGCCCAATCTCGGTGACAGTAGCAGGACAAACCGTAACAAGCGCACAGAGTTTTACGGTAGCAGCCCGTACCGTGGTTGAGTTCAATGGTATTCCACAGGGACAAAGCACGGGTGGCCAGACGATTTCGACCAATACCACTTGGACTGCCAACAACATTTATCTGTTGAAGGGTTTTGTCTATGTAACGAGTGGGGCTACGCTGACTATTCAGCCGGGTACGATTATCAAAGGTGACAAGGCTTCCAAAGCTACGCTTATCGTAGAGCCAGGTGCCAAAATTATCGCCGAGGGTACGGCTACTGCGCCCATCGTGTTTACGTCAAATCAGCCCAGAGGACAGCGCAACTACGGCGATTGGGGTGGGTTGGTATTGATAGGAAAAGCACCCCACAACCGTCCAAGTGCGCAGACGTTTGAAGGTGGAATTCGTGGTACAATGGGTAACGCTAACGAACCAGAAGATAACTCTGGTACTTTAAAATACGTTCGTGTCGAGTTTGGTGGGGTAGCTTTGACCAACGCCAACAATTCTGAAATCAACGGCTTGACGCTCTACAACGTAGGCCGTGGTACCAAAATAGAATACGTACAGGTATCTTTCAGTGGCGATGATGCCTTCGAGTGGTTTGGGGGGACCGCCAACGCCAAATACATTATTGCACACCGCAACTTTGACGATGACTTCGATACCGATTGGGGTTTTACGGGAAATGTGCAGTTTGCCCTTTCGCTTCGTGACCCGCAGTTTGCCGACCAATCAGGCTCAAATGGCTTTGAATCAGATAATTTTAACCCCGGCGAACCTGCCACAGCGGCCAATACGGGCCTTCCTTTGACGCAGCCTGTATTTGCCAACGTGAGCGTTGTCAATTTCCAAAACACACCCGTAGGTACTACTCAATCGGGTAGTGGGCCGTATCAGTCGGCTTTGCACTTGCGCCGCAACACCGCCAACAGCGTCTATAACTCCTTGTTTGTGGGGTATCCCGAAGGACTTCGTTTGGAAGGAACGGCAACTGGTACTTGGGCCAATGCTCAAGTGGGTCGTTTGCAGATGAAAGGCGTTGTGATAGCCAATACTACTACGCCTGTGCGCGGAGCGGGAGCTATCACCAACGACCAAGCCGTGGCGTGGTTCAACGACGCATCGCGCAGTAATCAAATCATCACAACTGCCAACTTGGGAACGTTGTTGTTGAACTCAACGCAGTTTACCTTGACCAATCCAGGCTTATTGCCACAGATGGGGTCACCGCTTTTGATGGGTGCAGTGTGGGACGACAAAACCCCCGCCAGTGCTTTTGAGCGCGTAAACTTCCGGGGTGCTTTTGGTACGACCAACTGGGCGGCTGGCTGGGCCAACTTTGACCCTAACAATACTGATTACTAAGGAATTTATTACTTTTTGGTTCCTGAATGCAGAAATGTAAAAATAGAAGCCATTTAGGCATTGATGAATTGGTGAGTTTATGTCTTTAAATAAGATTCTGCAAGGGTTGTGAAAACCCTTGTGGAATCATGTAAGATTTCATATTGGTGTCAGATGATTTTAAAAGCCGAGGGCCTTGCTCTCGGTTTTTTTGTCTGCTACCAATGCTTTTAAGTACTAAAGCAAAAGTTTTCGGGTGCTTGATTCGTCGCATTCAGCCCCACAAGGGTTCAAAACCCTTGTGGGGATACACCCGAAAACTTTTGCT
>JALOLW010000132.1 GCA_025455795.1 Spirosomataceae bacterium | reverse complement strand
CCTCCTTGATTTCAGGATGATCGAAACGATTGGGCTTATCGGAATGAGTAAGCATCTCGCGCAGGATATTGGCTCTTGCCCTCGTGGTTTCTTTTTCGTTTCGAGTCGCCATGTAGCTCGGACACATGGTTCCGCCACTCAGCTCCGTTTTTCGGCAGTCGCCCGAGCCATTACACTGCTCAGCATGTTGAAGGATCGTCTGGTTCGGATAGCGGAAGTAGGTCGGAATGTCAGGCGTAGGCTGGTCGGCCTCATAGCGCAAAAATGTATCCATGGGCGGTGTATCCACAATCTTTCCCGGATTGAATAGGCCCGTCGGATCCCATGTTTTTTTAAGGGTTTTGAAGAGCTGATAGTTGTGCTCCCCGACCATCTGCGGAATAAACTCACCCCGTAGCCGTCCGTCGCCATGCTCTCCCGAAAGCGATCCTTGGAATTTCTTCACCAGAGTTGCAATCTCCTCAGCAATCAGCCTAAACTGCCCATGCCCCTCTTTCGTTTTCAGGTTGATGATCGGGCGCAGATGCAACTCACCGGAGCCGGCATGGGCGTAGTGCACGGCCGACATCCCGTGCTTTTGTAGAATTTGGTTAAACTCACGAATATACGCCGGCTGATCATTGACATCCACAGCCGTATCCTCGATCACAGCCACGGCTTTTTCGTCGCCGGGCAAGTTGCTGAGCAGCCCCAATCCGGCTTTGCGGAGTGTCCAGATTTTCTTGGTATCTTCTCCGAACAATAACGGAAAATGATAACCCAGCCCCTCCTTTCGCCAGTCGGCTTCGAGCTGAGCCGCAAGGGCCTCTACTTCCTCAGGCGTTTCGCGCGAGAGATCCACCACCAAAATCGCCGGATACGCACCTTCGGGCGTATTCTTCACGAAGAAAGCATTTTTTCGCTGTTCCGGGTTAGCAGCCGCACATTCGAGTACATATCCATCAATAAGCTCTACCGCCTGCGGCCTGTACCGAAGGGCCGTAATGGTCGCGCGAAGCGACTCGTCAATCGTAGTAAAATGGCCACACAGCAAGCCCTGCGTTTCGGGCGGGAGTGGCACCAGATTGAGTTTGAGTTCGGTCAAAAGACAAAGCGTCCCTTCCGAACCTGCGATAAGTTGGCACATATTGAACGGCCTCGTTCCCCCAAACGGCTCACTATCCAGCAACATATCCAAGGCATAGCCCGTATTGCGACGTTCGATGGATTTTTTGGGGAAATTTTTACGAATCTCGGCTTGGTTGGTAGGGTCGGAGAGAAGCGCGAAGGTACGGCGGTAGATAGTAGCCCCCAAACCCCCAGAGGGGGCTTCAATCTCGCCTTTAAAGCCCCCTCCGGGGCAGTCCGCCGCAGCGGTTTGGGGGCCAAACACCGCCTCGCTCCCATCGCTCAGGAGTGCTTTTACTTCGAGCAAATGTTCGCGCGTGGAGCCATAGACCACCGAGTTGGAGCCGCAGGAGTTGTTGCCCACCATGCCACCTATCATGGCGCGGTTGGCGGTGGAGGTTTCGGGGCCAAAATAGAGATTGTAAGGCTTCAGAGCCATATTCAGCTCGTCGCGTACTACGCCCGGCTGTACACGTACCCAACGTTCTTCGGGGTTGATTTCCAATATTTTGGTAAAAGTCCGCGATACATCTACCACGATGCCGTTTCCCACGACTTGCCCCGCCAACGACGTACCTGCCGTGCGCGGAATAAGCGAAGTGCGGTGCTGATTGGCAAACGCAATCAGGGTTTTAAGATCATCAATGTCTTTCGGAATCGCTACGGCCAACGGCATCTCTCGGTACGCCGACGCATCGGTGGCGTAGAGTGTACGCATGGTAGTATCGTAATGAAGTTCGCCTTTGAGGTTTTTGGCTAAATCTTTAAGCGGGATTTGGTGCGTCATGGTGAGTCGTAATCATGCAAAGTGCAAATTTACGACCTCGATATTTGTAATGCTAATAATGTTTTACTTCTTCGCCGTCTTGCCGCCGTCCATCGTTCGCATGTACTTCACTAAATCCTTAATTTCGGTATCGGTGAGGGTGTCAAATAGCCCCGTGGGCATCATCGAAGCGGCATTAACTTCCCGCGACTGAATGTCGGACTTGTTGATAACAACGGCTTCTTGCCCCACTATCCGAAGGGTGAGTTGGCGGTCGTTTTCTTTGGCTACGTTGCCTATGTAGGTACGCCCGTTGCGGGTTGTGACCACCACCATTTTATAATCGTCCTGAATCTCACCGCTTGGGTCGAGGATATTGCCGAGGAGGTAGTCGAGATTGGCGCGGTTGGAGCCTGTGAGGTCGGGGCCGATGATGCCACCTTCGCCGTACATTTTATGGCAGAGGCCGCAGGTGCGTTTGAACACCGCCTTGCCACGGGTCGTGTTGGCACTCAGCACGGCATCGTCGGTGAGCAGACGGCGGTATTTGTTATAGGCCGTTTGGTCAAATTCCACGTGGTCTATAGGTCCCCAAACTTCCACAAATCCACTCCCCACCACGCGCCGCAACTGCCGCGCGGTATAGCTTGGCACGTCACGCTTGGGAACCGTACTGTTTTTGAGGGCTTGGGTGAGAAGCCACCCGTAGCGCGGACGTGCGGCCAAAGTTTGTATCGCCTCGGCTTTTTCGATTTCGGTGAGTTTGGGGTATCTTTCCAATAGCAATCGGCCAAAAGGCTCGTGGTCAAAAGCCGCCATAGCCCGAATCGCGTCCATGCGTAAACCGTTGTCATTGAGCAAATTTGGTAGTTCTTTGAGCAATTCGGGGCGTTGTTGGGTAGCCAAAGATTGTAAGGCTTTTTGGCGTTGAGGTAGCGGAGAAGTGCTACTTTTGAGCGTAGCCAACGCCCGCGTCGTGGCTTCAGCATCGCCAAAATGTTGCGAGATTTCGTTGGTCAGTTGGGCTATTTTTCCTTTTTCCAACATCAGTTTTTGATAAGCCGCTTTCCAATTGGCAGGAGTTTTGACATCCGAGCGACCTTCGAGCGCGTCGCGTATGCCAGTCAATAGTTCAGAAGTTTGGACGCTGAATGGTTTGAAGTTTTTGGGGAGTTTTGACAGCACGACCTCAAGCGCGTTGGCATCGGTCAATCTCCTGCCAATGTGATTGATAACGAGCGGTATTTTGGCTTGAAAAGCTATCTCCAACGCCCTCGAAGGATTGGTAGTAACGAGTGGTTCCAGCCCAAACCAAATCATTTTGGGGAGGTTGTGGTCGTTGGCATCTTCGGCGTGTTGGACCAGTTCAGTAGCGATTTTCCAAGCCGATTCGGCATCCATTCTTTGCAAAGCTGAGGCCAAATAAAGCCTTACCACGGGCGAGGTGTTGGTTCGGGCCATTTGGGTCATTTTGGCCAAAGCCGCTACCGAGGGTATTTTGTCTTCACACAACAACTGCACCGCCCAAGCGCGGATATATGGGTCAGTGTTATCAAGTAAAGTCAAAAATTGGTCAGGGGTGAGGCCGTTGGTGAGGTGCAACGCCCACAACGCTCGCAAGCGGTGGTCGGGATTGGGGGTGTTGTCTAACAATTGCCGCAATGAGCCTTGCGTATTGGCTTCCAATTTGCCTTGTGAAGCCCTGAACTGCAAAATCGTGCGGGCGCGACGGGCGTGCCACTCGCTCGGACTCAGTTGGAGATTGACGAGTTGGGCGTCGGTCATTTTTGCCAAATCATCAAAACGCCCCGCCCAGTTTTCGGCAGAAGACGTGTTGGGCATGATGCGAAAAATTCGCCCCGTTTCGTGGTTGAGTACTTCTTTACCACATATATCGGCATCGTGCCAATCTAGCGCATAAAGCCCGCCTTCGGGGCCTATTTCCATGCTAAAACCTACCCATTGGCCGTTGTTGGCGAGCATAAAATTGTCGCCATCAGTCCCTACAAAACCAGAGCCTTTTGGAACAAGTACGTCAGAAAGTACGCCGTGGTCGTGGATATTGCACATAAAAATCCGCCCCTGTTCTTCTTTGGGAAACGCATCCGACAGATACACCCTTGCGCCCCCGTGTGCGGAGCGGTGGGTATGGTCGGCAATAGTCTTGATGTCGTTGTAAACGTAGGGATTGAAATGCTGCCCTCCTTGACGGTGATAAATACCCCCGGGAATGACGTGCCACAAGTGCGGAATCACGCAGGCCGTGATGAACATTTGGCCTTTGGCGTCAAAATCCACGCCCCACGGATTGCTAAAACCGTGCGCTACTACTTCAAAACGGTCTTTGGTGGGGTGGTATCGCCACACGCCGCCGTTGATGTCAGTACCGTTGCCTTTGAAAATCTCTTCTTCGGGAAAAGGGTCTTTGTGGCGGTACAGCTTGCCTTTACCGTCGGGCTTGCGGACTTTGGAAGGCGTGGCAAAACCCTGCAAACCATACAACCAACCGTCGGGTCCCCAGTGAAAACTATTGAGAGTTTCGTGACGGTCGCGGATGCCCCAACCCGTGAGACGCACTTCGATTTCGTCCATGTCGGCGCGGTCGTCGTGGTTGCGGTCAGGGACAAAAAGCAGGTTGGGGGGTGCGCCCACAAACACTCCATCAAAACCCACTGCCAAAGCCGCAGGAAACGCTAATCCTTCCATAAACACTTTTTTGGAGTCAGCCACGCCGTCGCGGTTGGTATCTTCCAAAATCAAAATGCGGCTGTTGCCGTTGTTGGAAAAACCCCTCCCCCGCGACTCATAATCGCGGTTTTCGGCCACCCAAAGTCGCCCACGGTCGTCCCAGCAAAAGGCCATCGGTTGCTCCATCATCGGCTCTGATGCCCAAGTGTTTACCTTGAACCCTTCCTTGACGGTCATGGCCTTGACGGCTTCGTCGGGGGTCAAAAATTTCGCCTCTAAGGCTTCGCGTTGAGCCACTCCCCACAACGAAGCCGTGGCGTAACCCGAAAAATCACCCGTGTATTTTTCAAACTTTTTGTTGAGTTCGAGGTCATTGCGTTTGCCTGTATAAACCAAAATCTGGTGGCGAATCGTCTCCACTTCGCCTTTTTTGATGGTCCAATCGCCTTTGCGGGCGCGGGCAGGCCCGATGCCAAGCTGTCCATCTACGCGCCAAGGCGTAGGGTAGTTTCGATTTTTGGGATGGTCAAACACCGCGATATGCGCCCAATCGTCGCGGCCTTTGATTTTCATGCCCACGTCCACCCACATCGCTTGTTGGCCCTCGGCGCGTTCGTTTTTTTGCTTGGCCGTATTGAGTACATCCCCCTCAATGCCTTGGTACCAGGGCATTCTGACAAACAGACCGCCGTAGTCGTATTTGCCAATCGTCACGTCGGTTTTGGCTTCGCCGTTCCATTCCAATTCCAACACATACTGCCCTTTTTCTTCGCGCATTGTCCAAGTTTGAGTTTCGGTCAGTACGGCCTTGCCTGCCTCGTCGAGTAGGTCGTAAGTAGTTTCCCATTTGACATTGTTACCCTTGGTAGTCAGCACTTTGGCCGACACCCTGCGCCAATAACTTCCTTCGGGGTGGTGGAAATAATCGCGCCCATTGACCCGCGTAAAACCCCAATACAGCCCCGTTTGGTGCTTGTGGTGGCCTGGGCTGTACTCGGTGAGCAATCCTTTGCCATCAGGCGCCACAAGCGGGTGAATGAAAGGCCGAAAGTTGGCCCTAACGACCTGCGTCAGAATGGGTATTTTGGTATTGAGCCGATAAACGGAGATGGTACTGTCGGTTTGGCGGATGGCCAACGGAGCGGCATTGGTAAAAAATCCAATGCTCAACAAAGCGACAGATAGGACGAAGGCTTTCATCGGGGGGAAAATTTGCTATGCAAGTGAATACGTTTCAACCAAAGCGATAGACCTCAGTGCTTCCGTGATGTTTTGTGATGAACTGTTTTTTTCAAGTGCTACCAAAATCGCCTTCTCAAATTGTGCTGGGCGGTACATTTTGCCGTTGAGTAACTGAAAATGCGTTGTCACAAACGTTTCAAGGGAGTCATGTTGAGGTGTCACTTTCCAAAAGGCATAGTTTTCGGCTAAATACTGCATCAATCGCGCTCGAAACTGCTGCTTGGCGCGTTGGCGAAACTGCTCAGTTTCTTGTTTGTTTTTGGAAACGTAATTCGCCAAGACGTACAAAAAATTGATGTTGTAGGCTTGCAGAATAAGCGTATCGCGGTCAAAAAGGCGGTCGCTAAAATGACGATTGGGTTTGAGCGTGCTACCGCGTTGGCTAAGGCCGTTGTCTTTAAAATCGAGCGTATCGTTGACCAACGCGCTGATGAAAAAATTGGGCGTGATATTGTAGCCTTCGGTCAGGTTGTCGCGGTAGCGCAGGGGCATGGCGAGTTTGCCGTCATTGAGCAAGTCAATGTTGAGTTGTATGACATTGCGGGCATATGTGTATTGTTTATAGACCGATGTTTCGCCAAAATCGCTGTGTTCTTGGTAATATTTGCTGTCTCCGATGTGGTAAATGGTATCTTCGGGAGTGAGCAGCGAGGCATATTCGTAGATGTGGTCGAGGGCTTTGCCGTCTTTGTGTTCTTTGAGTTTGCGGGGTAGTGGTTTTTCCGAATCGGTCAAAAGTGCGTCAATCATGTCTTCAAACACAATGTCAAAATCTCGAACCAACAGCAACTCGCGGGTGCCTTGCTGGGTTTTGGTGCGTTCTGCCCGTGCAAAAAAGGCGTACAACAACTGCCACAGTTGGCGCATTTTGTCAGAAAAATACTTGCCTCTAATTTCCCGCAACCGCCTCACTCCTTGGCCGTTGAGGAGTTTTTGAAACTCCCCTTTTGTTACAGTAGCATACAACGGACTCAGCGACGTTTTGAAGCCATACTGCTCGTTGAGGTGTTCCAATACGCTGAAAAACAGCACAAAAAGTTCTTCGTCACTGTCTATGTTTTTTTGCTTGTTGATGGTTTCTACATAGAGCGGCTGACCGTTTTGCAGCACGGGGATTTTTTTCTGTACGGTGCGCGGCCAACTCACTTGGTGTCGCTGCGAACTGTTGTACCGCTTGATAAACGTAAATAGCGTGGGGTTGTCGTGATGGAATCGTAACAGGCTACTGATGACTTCCAACTCTGATAGGTACTGTTGGCCTTCGGGCTGGGTGATATGCTGCAAATCGGCACTTTCGGTGATAGAAGTGTCGGGATGGCGTTGGCCAAAAATCTTGATAGCCTGATAAAGCCACACGCCAAACCGAAACAAAAATTCGCTTTTGCCCGCTTCGTATAGGCGTTGGCGGGCTTCTTTGGCATCGGTGAGTTGAAGATCAAGCAGTTCGGTGGGCGACAGTCCCGCAAATTTGCCGTCTTTCAAAAAAACTTTGGGAAGCAGTAAGGCCGAGTGAGAGGCAGGGGCTTGGTAGTAGTAGCCCACGTAGTCTATTTGGGCTTCGGAGGCGTTGAGTTCGCGGTAAAATCGCTCACCCAAAAACCCTCGCAGAGTTTCGGTGGTATATCGTGCCGATTCAAACAAAACAATCATAGTCCATTGTTTTTTTGTTTGTCATTCCGAAGCAGGACGGGGCTGACTTTCTGGAATCTCCAATCCTGCCATAAACCCCTGTAAAATCTTTACATCTTGCCCTTCTTCAAAAAGCTCGGCAAAGGTAAAGGCTGTTTTTGTGCCATTTCCTTCGTACTCAAAAATGCTGTTACCCGTCGTAATTTCGTACTTGAAAATCTCTGCCCACAGATAAAACATCACTTTCGACTTAAACGCCTCCAACGAAATGACGTTATTGGTGTCGGCTTTGACAAAAAAGTTGCCCAACTGCTTGTCTTCGCTTTCGGTGGCATTTTTGATTTTGGCGTTTACTTTCTCGATAAAAGCACCCCAATTGTAGGTTTTATCGCCAATCTCGATGCTGTATTTGCTGGCTTCCTTATAATCTATCGGTACGTATTGCCAATCCCACCGGCGCTTGAAGGCACTGTCCATCGGAAACAGCGACTGGTCGGAGGTATTCATAGTGGCATAAATGTAGAGATTGGGCGGGAGGCCGATTTGGGCCGAAAGCCCCTGTTGCGCTAAATATTTTGCCAAATCTGCCTCAGCATCAATTTCGTACTCCGACTTTCCGTTGGAATCACGGTCTAAGCACTGAAACAAATCCCCGAAGATTTGGGCGCAGTTGCCACGGTTGATTTCTTCTATCACGAGTAGTATGCGCTCAGAGGGGTTTTTGTGCGCCCGCACGTAGGCGTTGGTGAAAGCCTGCGGCACAAATTTATAGGCTATTTCTTCTTTGCCCTCTTTTTCATTCCACACCATCGTAGGCTTATACCCACCCACAAACGATTGATAATCAGTATCTGGGTGAAACGTAGTACGAACCACCGAAAACCCATACTCGGCCATCAGTTGCTTGATTTTAGTGGATTTGCCTGTGCCAGGCGGGCCGAAGAGGATTTTTTGGAGGGGGAATTCTGTATCTGTAAGTTCGTTCAATGACAGAGAGGTATTTCCAAAAAGTTCTTTCTGACTGAACAAATAGTAAATGAGAAACTCGCTCTTGAAAGCGTAAGAAACTTGTCCTTTTGCCGATGTATGTTTGGCCATACCAAATTTAAAAGCATTTGAGATGGCATCAACGTCAATAAAACAGTTGAAAGCACGGCCTTCATTTTGTCCCCACTCGTTTATATCCCAACCGCAAAAAATGTATTCATCAGAGTTTTCTCGACCATAAACCCCAAGAATAACTTTTACAGTATTTCCATCTTCCTTGGCTTCAAAACCTCTTCGGTCAAGAGTAGCCCCAAATTGTACTCTTTTCTCAAAAGGACGGTTTTCGTTTCCTCCAAAACTTAATTTTCGGAGATAGATATGAAAGCGATACTTCTGTTGTTTAAAAAAAAGATCAAAAAGATGGTACCCACCTTCCCCTTTATCTTTAATTGTAATACCCCAGCCAAGTTTTCGCACAGATGTTTGAAATAAAGCTAATTCATCAAAGTCAAGAAATGTATTTCCTTGTTTAATAATATTGTTAGAATTATCATATGTAACTAAAAACATATTTTCTAATTCATTACTATTGCTGTTAAATTCACTATAATTTTGCTGAATAACACTATTTAAATTCAGTGTAAGTCTTCGCTTATTATTATTTATAAAATTATAATAATTTTCTTTATTCCAATATTCTTTAGTCGGAGCATTGGTTAAAACTGTTAATTTGTAATTTTGATTAATAAAACCTTCTTTTTCAATAAATTTATTTGATGGCATAGCTATTTTTTCAATATAAATATTTTCGCATGACATTTCAATATCTGTTATGTTTTTATTGTTTTTTATTGTAATATTTATAATCTTATTATCTAAAATTTCTGATGTATAAAAAGAGAAAAATTCTTTTTCACTAAGCTTAT
>JALOLW010000131.1 GCA_025455795.1 Spirosomataceae bacterium | reverse complement strand
TCGGGAAGAAAATTGTTGGTGGGGTCTTCGGCATAGACCCGAATCTCCATAGCGTGGCCGTTGATTTGAAGGTCCTCCTGTTTGATTTGTAACGCCTGCCCTTCGGCAATATAAATCATTTGTCGTACCAAGTCCACCCCCGTAATCATCTCACTGACAGGGTGTTCGACTTGAAGACGGGTATTCATTTCTAAAAAGTAAAAGTTGAGCGCGTCATCTACAATAAACTCCACCGTACCCGCGCCGTAGTACCCACAGGAGCGAGCCACGTCCACGGCGCACTTGCCCATCGCAGCTCTTATTTCGGGGGTAAGGCACGAAGAAGGGGCTTCTTCGACTACTTTTTGGTGACGACGCTGTACCGAACATTCACGCTCAAACAGATAGATGACGTTGCCGTGTTGGTCGGCCAAAAGCTGGATTTCGATGTGACGCGGTGAGGCTACGTATTTTTCGACAAACACCGCCCCGTCGCCAAAAGCCGAAATCGCCTCGCTGACGGCTCGTTCCATTTGCTCGTCAAACTCCCCCTCGTGTTCTACAATCCTCATGCCTTTGCCACCGCCACCCGCACTCGCTTTGATGAGGACAGGATAGCCGATGTCGCCCGCAATGCGCTTGGCTTCGGCGCGGTCGCTGACGGCGTCGGGCGTGCCGGGTACCATCGGGATATTGTACTTGGACGCGGCGCGTTTGGCCGAGAGTTTGTCGCCCATGATGTCAATGCTTTCGGCAGAGGGCCCCACAAAAATCAGTCCCGCGTCTTTGACCATCTGCGAAAACTTGGCATTTTCTGACAGAAATCCATAGCCTGGGTGAATGGCGTCCACACCGAGCTGCTTACAAACTTCGATGATTTTGTCACCCCTCAAATACGACTCCGACGAAGCCGCAGGGCCGATACACACCGACTCGTCGGCGTAGCGCACGTGCAGGGCGTGGCGGTCGGCTTCGCTATATACGGCCACGGTTTGGATGCCCATTTCGCGGCAAGTACGCATCACACGCAGGGCTATTTCGCCACGATTGGCAACGAGGAGTTTTTTGATTTGAGGCATGTCGTTGTACATATTTATCTGACACAGAGTGCCACTGAGTTAATACAGAGAACCACAGAGGTTTATTTTGAACCCACTTTCGGTGCTCCCCTCCGGGGCTGGGGGCTTGTGATGAAAAAAATATTGCTGACGGCACGCTCGCCCGCGTGGTCGAACAGCCGATTGTCACAGGGGTAATTGACCACGCCATTGTCGGGCTGACCCGCTACGTACATGGTCGTAGAGCCACCGCCGTCGAAATTGATAACATCGCGGCAACCCAATTGTTTCGCCAAAAACGTCAGTTCCGAAAGGTTCATGCCGTAGGCTTGGTTGGTACGACCGTCAACGGCGATAAGCAGCAGTCGGTTGTCGTGCGTGACACAGGCGCAGGTACGCGGGTGGCGGTTGGTGTTGAAAGCCGTTTTTTCGAGGGTTTCTTCCTTGCCGTTGAGCATCAATAGTGGCCCAGTAAGGAGTACATTGTCGGCTTTGAGGGCGTTTTCCCAGCCCCACTTTTTTTCGCCTTTGACAATGGCCACGCGGTTTTTGTGAATGGTGATGGCCGCTTGCGAGTGAAACACCAGGGCCGTAGGTGAGCCGCCGCGCGTAGTGTCTATGACCTGTCCGTTGATTTTGATAAAGTCCACCGAACCGCCGTTTTTTACGTCAAAAAAACCACCATTGACCGCCGCCAAAGCGCGGTTACGCAGGGCCAATTCGCTGGTTTTGGTGAGTTGTCCTTTGGTTTTGTCTTGTTTGGTGAGCGAATCTGCCGAAGCCAGTCCAAAGCGGATTTTACGATTTCGGCGCTTGGTTTCGAGGATATTGATGGACTGATTGCTATTGAAAAGTTCTTTTTGGGACCAATGGATTTTTTTCCACGTCACGCCTTGCCCGATGTCGGTCGTTTGCCAAGAAGCACGGGCGATAACGACGGAGTCGGCAGGGGATTGGGCAAAAGCAGCGATGCGAAATACAGCAAGGAGTATTACATACAGCAATTGGTGTAAGTATGGATGAGGAATTGCCCGAAAGTAATATTTGATACGCATCACTCTTCTGATAAACTTTTACCTACAATCCATTGAAGCACCGCCAATACTTGATACGGATTGCTAAAATTGAAACTCACATAGTCGGGGTCAATCGTCAAGATATTGTTTTCTAATTTCAAAAACCCCCAACTATAAGCCGAAGTTACACATCCATACAAGGCTTTTTGTGGTTTTCCTTTTTGATTATTGAAAATTTGGGCGGCGTAGAGTTCAGCCCCACATTGGGCAATCGCATTGTCGTCGATGTCTATTTTTTTTGTTTCAACGATAAAAAAGGCGGGTGCTTCCACGATAAAAGTATCTTGGGAAGATGCCAAAATAAAATCACAAAATCCGTTGAGTCCTTTGTTTTTGTCAATGTTAAATTCATACCCAGAAAAAATGGAAAACTTATTCTGATTTTTTCGATAAAGTGCTTGCAAAATGGGTGTGACCACAAACTCCGAACGCGCTTTTTCGCTGCCTAAATAGATTCTTGCGGCCTCCTGCAAAGAAGACAGCAGACGCTCATCATCCCCAAATGCGGGAAAGGTTTTGGGTAGCCAGTAGTTGCGTTGGACCAGCACCCCCAACTGTTCTTTGAGTGTCTGAATTTTGAATTTATTGTATGCCATGCTTTTTTTGTTTGTGGCAAAATCTTTCCGCACGGGCTGCCCGTGCGGAAAGATAAAAAATTGCTACCAAAATACCGTATAAAGTACCGTCAAAATCACAACGATGATGGCCGAACCAATGGCAAAGCCCGTGGAAGGTTTGAACATGGCTACGTCAATATCGAGGCCCTTGGTGCTGGGTTTCCACAAGCCCAAGATAATCATGGCGATGACACAAACCACAAACACAATGCCCATGCGGTCGAGGAACGGGATGGTACTCCAATCGGCGCCTGGCAGGACATTGTTGTGCATGGCGAGCGCCATCAAAAACCCGCCCACGATAGCGACCAACGCCCCCGCCGAGTTGGTTTTTTTCCAGAAAAAGCCCATGATAAAGGCCGCAAACAAGCCCGGCGACACCAAGCCCGTCATTTCTTGGATGAATTGGAAGCCGCCTTTTTTGTCAATGCCCATGTAAGGTGAAATCACAATGGCCAAAATCATCGAAACCACGATGGTCACGCGGCCAATCCAGACAAGTTGCTTTTCGTCGGCGGTAGGGGCGATGTATTTTTTGTAAATGTCTAAGGTGAAAATCGTCGAAATGCTGTTGGCTTTGCCCGCCAAAGAGGCCACAATCGCCGCCGTCAAAGCCGCAAACGACAGCCCTTTTAGTCCTTGGGGCAGCAGGTTGAGCAACACGGGATAAGCGCGGTCTTGGTTGAGTTCGCCGTTGGTGAGCATTTCGGCCTGAAAAAGCCCTTTTTGGTAAAGGGTATAAGCCGCGATACCGGGCAACACCACGATGATAGGCATCAATAGTTTCAGAAATGCCGCGAACAAAATCCCCGAGCGGGCGGTTTGGAGGTCGGCACCGAGGGCGCGTTGGGTAATGTACTGGTTACAACCCCAATAGTTGAGATTCACAATCCACATGCCACCTATCAGCACCGTGAGGCCCGGCAGCGCCATGTAGTGCGGGTGGCCTTCGTTGAAAATCATATGGAAATGGTCTTCTGATTTTTCGAGCATGGTGCTAAACGCGCTCGAAATGCCCGTCACACCAAACTCTTGTCCGACCAAATCCAAGGCCAAATAGGTGGTAGCCAAACCGCCCAAAATCAAGAAAAATACTTGAATCACGTCGGTGTAGCCGATGACCTTCATGCCGCCAATGGTGATGATAATGGCAAACACCGCCAGTCCAATCATACAAGTGGTGAAGCCAATGCCTGAAATGGTAGAAACCGCCAACGCACCCAAAAACAGAATGGAGGTGAGATTGACCAAGACGTACAAAAACAACCAAAAAATCGCCATGATGAGGCTCACGGTCGAATTGTAGCGTTGGTTCAAAAACTGCGGCATCGTGAAGATGTGGTTTTTGAGGTAAATTGGCATGAAAAAATAGCCCACCACGAGCAGCGTAGCGGCGGCCATCCACTCGTAGGTAGAAATCGCCAAACCCATCGAGAAGCCATTGCCCGACATCCCGATAAACTGCTCGGCGGAGATGTTGGACGCTATCAACGACGCCCCAATGGCCCACCAAGTGAGGGAGCCTTCGGCCAAGAAAAAGTCGGTGGTGCTGGCTTCTTTGGATTTTTTGCGCTGATAAATCCAGTAGCCGTAGCCCGCCACTATCACAAAATAAACGAGGAAAACTACGTAGTCGAGGGTTTGGAGTTTTTGCATGATAAAACTGAGGAGGTTAATGTGGTTAGGTAAAACAAACCCCAAACTAATCATAAATTTCGCAAAAATCCAAAGCCTCAAAAAGCCCCCAAAAACCCCCAACCCCCAGAGGGGGCTTTAGTACAGATGGGATTAAAGCCCCCTCTGGGGGTTGGGGGCTTTGCATTTTACTTAAAAATCGCCCATATTGTACCCTCATTCTCTTTTGCTATCTATATGGACCACCTCCCCGACCTCCTCGGCCTGCCTTATACCCGCCTGCGTTGGATAGATGCGGGTAGTTTTGAGTTTCAAGACCAAATACCATCAAAGAACTAAAAGTAGAAAAACCTACGTAAATCTGCGGTCATTGTCAGAAGATGCCTCAGTCCCGTGTATGATTGGTGGATTTGTTGTAATTTTGTGGGAAAGCAATCCAAAATACTACGCCAAAAATGCAAACGGAGAAATTTGATATTCAACTTTTATACGGCGGTGCTACTCATTCTTTTTTTGAAATGAACGAGCAAGAATACGCCACAATGGCCAAAGAAGTACATAAAAAAGCATTGGAAAAAGCATTTAGTAGGGGTTTACCCATTTATTACAGCAAAAATGGGGTCGTGATAGCGGAGTTTGCTGACGGAAAACGGTTCGTTGTTGAAAACTCTGAGTTTGTGAAACCCTACACAGAAAATAGCTAAATGAATCCACCAATATTATACGTACTTGCTGGTCCAAACGAAATAGGCAAAACCACGAGTTTTTTTAATCAATTCCCCATCAATTTATCTACTATCAATGCGGATGAAATTGCAAAGCAATTAAGAGAAAAATTGGGGCAAGTAAATGTTCAGGAAATTGCCAATGGAGAAGCTACGAGACAAATGAACCTTTACATCTCCCAAAAAGAAAGTTTTGGATTCGAGACCAACTTAGCAGACCTTGACACTTGGCGTTTTTTACAGAATCTACAAATCATAGGCTATCAAATTTGTATTAACTTTTTTTCAACAGACGAGGTAGAACTTTGCGTAGAACGGGTCAAAAACCGTGTTAAAGAGGGAGGTCATTTTGTAAGAGAAGACATCATAAGAGGGCGTTATGAAGCGAGCTTAAAATTGCTTAATCATTTTAAGAATATACCCAATATTCTCGTTCTGACGGATAATTCGTTCATTCCTAAGAAACATCTAATGCTTGAAAAAGGGGAAGTAAGGTTTCTCAAAGAGCCTCTTCCTGAGTGGGTTAAGCAAGTATTGGGAGATGAAGTAATTACTCCAAAGTTGACAGACTTAAGCATTTACGAAATCAGACAGAAATACCAAGCCTTGAAACGTGATAAAGATCAGTAAACTTATTTTCTCAACTCTGCTTGTTGTATGATTACGATTGAAGACAAGAAATTTGTTCCTTTTATTGAAAGAAATACCATCGAAACGCGCATTGCGGCGTTGGGCCAGTCCATCAGCCAAGACTATGAAGGCAAAAAACCACTGCTGGTGGTGGTCCTCAACGGGGCGTTTATGTTTGCGGCAGAATTGATGAAAAACATCCACATTCCTTGCGAGATTACGTTTGTGCGGGTGTCATCTTACGCCAAAACCGAATCCACGGGACAGCTTACCGAAGTGCTGGGGCTGAAAGAGTCCATCCGCGACCGCCACGTCATCATCGTCGAAGACATTGTAGATACGGGCTTGACGATGAACAAGTTGCTGTTTCAACTTTCTACCCAACGCCCAGGTTCTATCCAAGTGGCTACGCTGCTGTTTAAGCCCTCCGCGCTCAAAACACCCCTCAGCGTCAAGTACGTGGGGTTTGAGATTGAAAACCGCTTCGTGGTAGGCTACGGCCTCGACTACGACGAGCAAGGCCGCAACCTCGACGCTATCTATGTTTTACCTGAAAATCACTAACCATGTCCGAATTTCAAGCCTATCTTACGCTCGGCTTTGAGCATATCACCGACCCCAACGGCTACGACCACATCTTGTTTGTGGTGGCTCTGTGCGCCATTTATGCCTTCAAAGACTGGAAGAAAGTGTTGATTTTGATCACTGCCTTTACGGTGGGTCACTCGATTACGCTGGCATTGGCCACGCTCAAACTCATTCAGTACCGCTCCGACATCATCGAGCTGCTGATTCCGATGACCATTTTTGTGACCGCCCTCAGCAATTTTGCCGAACCCGAAAAGGGCGAGCCAAAATCACCCAAATTGCGGTACGTGTTGGCCGTCGGTTTTGGCTTAATTCACGGCATGGGTTTTTCCAACTATTTGCGTAGCCTTCTGGGCGACCAAGAAAGCATCGTGATGCCGCTCTTTGCCTTCAACGTCGGGCTAGAACTGGGGCAGTTGATTATCGTGGCCGTTGCACTTTTGATAGCTTCCATTTTTACGGAAGTGGTCAAAATAAAACGCCTCACTTGGAATCACCTGTTGTCGGGCATGGTGGCGGGTATGGCCCTCTCGCTGATTCTCAACAACGAACTTTTTCGGACGCTCGTGGGGTTGTCAGTAGGATGATGTCGCAACAAAACTACTAAGCGTCGAATTGACCCAACAATAACTTTATTGAAACCCTATTTTTGTGAAAACTATCAACTAAATTCTATGAACAAAATCTTCTTTTTGCACCGTAATTGGCTGATTGCTTGCTGCTTATTGTTGGCAGTATATGCCCAAGCCCAACCCCCCGCCCAACCCGCTTACCACGCCAACACGCGCTTTGAGCAACTTGGTACGGGCTTGCCTACCCCCAACAGCTACCGCGCGGCTTCGGGTGCGCCTGGCAAAGACTACTGGCAGCAACGCGCCGACTATGACATCAAAGCCGAACTCGACGACGTAAACCAAAAAATCACGGGGACGGAGACCATTACGTATTTCAACTATTCGCCCGATGAGCTGAAATTTGTGTGGCTACAACTCGACCAAAACCTTTTCCAAAAAGGCTCTATCAATGCGTTGGCTCAAAACAACAGCGTGCAAGGCCAAATGTCCACCAATGCCGTGCGCTCGCTCAACGCCCCGACTTCGGTACGCACGAGTATCGCTACCGACAAAGACTACGGTTACAAAATCACGGGGGTACGCGATGCCAAAACCCAACAACCACTCAAATACACCATCAACAACACCATGATGCGTATCGAACTGCCCGCGCCCATCCGCACGGGACAGAATTATGCGTTTCAGGTGGATTGGAACTATTTCATCACCGAATACTACGGTCGCTCAGGCTATGAGTATTTTGCCAAAGATGGCAACTACAACTACATGATAGCGCACTGGTTTCCGCGTATGGTCGTGTATGACGACGTAAACGGCTGGCAACACAAGCAGTTTTTGGGACAAGGGGAGTTTACGCTCAATTTTGGCAACTATAAAGTAGCACTCACCGTCCCCAACGACCACGTAGTAGGCGCGACGGGCGAGCTTCAAAACGCTGCTCAGGTGCTTTCGGCAGAACAAATCAAGCGCATCGAAAAAGCCAAAACGGCTACCCGCCCCGTGGCAATAGTAAACCAAGAAGAAGCCGAAAAAGCCGAAAAAGGCAAGCCAACGGGCAAGAAAACGTGGATTTATAAAGCCGATAACGTGCGCGATTTTGCGTTTTCGTGCAGCCGCAAGTTCATTTGGGATGCCATGCAAATAGACCAAGCGGGCAAAAAAGTGATGTGTATGTCGCTCTACTCCAAAGAAGGCAATCCACTCTGGGGACAGTACTCTACGATGGTGGTAGCGCACACGATTCGGACATATTCTAAGTTCAGCATAGATTACCCTTATCCTGTGTGCTACTCAGTGCACGCTACAGCGGGTGGTGGCATGGAGTACCCCATGATGTCGTTCAACGGTGGCCGCCCCGAAGCCGACGGCACGTACAGCGAGCAAGTGAAATACGGCATGATTGGGGTGATTATCCACGAAGTAGGACATAATTTCTTCCCGATGATTGTCAATACCGACGAGCGGCAATGGTCTTGGATGGACGAGGGTTTGAATACTTTCGTGCAGTATCTCACTGAAAAAGAGTGGGATAGAGATTATCCTGCGCGCAGGGGTGAGCCGCAGGCGATTGTAGAATACATGAAAACCGCTCCCGACAAGCAAGTACCTATCATGGCGAGTTCGGACAATATTTTGCCCAATACTTTCGGTCCCAATGCCTACGCCAAACCCGCTACCGCACTCAACATCCTGCGCGAGACAGTGATGGGCCGCGAGTTGTTTGACTATGCTTTCAAAGAGTACGCGCGTCGTTGGGCGTTTAAGTCACCCACGCCTGCCGATTTCTTCCGCACCATGGAAGATGCCTCTGGCGTGGACTTGGATTGGTTTTGGAAAAGCTGGTTTTATACTGTTGAGCCTGTGGACCAAGACTTGGCCGAAGTCGAGTGGTTTGCGATAGACACTCAAAATCCAGAAGTGACCAAAGCCGACCAACGCAAAACAACCAACGAAAAGCGTGAAACCATGGCCCGCATCCGCGACCGCAAGGACATCAAAGAAACCGTCGTCGAGAAAAACCCCGATATGAAGGATTTTTACAACAGCTACGACCCGTACAAAGTCACCGACAACGACAAGAAAAGATACGAAGCGTATTTGGCAAGCCTCAGCCCCGACGAGCGGAAGTTGGTCGAATCAGGCTTGAATTTTTATACCCTCAAAGTCAAAAACAAGGGTGGAATTCCGATGCCCGTGATTGTGAAGATGCAGTTTGAAGACGGCACCGACTCGGTGGCGCGTTTCCCTGCCGAAATCTGGCGATTGAATGACATCGAAATCTCCAAAGTCATCACCACCAAAAAGCGCGTGACACAGTGGACCCTCGACCCCTACCGCGAAATCGCCGATATTGACGAAGAAAGTAATCATTTCCCTCGTCAGCCTGCCGCACCTACGCGCTTTCAGGTGTTTAAGTCGCAAGGATTTTCGCGCGGTGGTGGTACCAACCCCATGCGTGAGGCG
>JALOLW010000130.1 GCA_025455795.1 Spirosomataceae bacterium | reverse complement strand
CAGCAGTATTTTAGTTTTGCCAAGAGTATCGCGTTGCGTTATTCCTCCTCCATGGAAGAAGCCGAGGAGATATTGAACGAAAGTTTTTTGAAAGTTTTTCAACACTTGGAGCGGTTTGACAGTACCCAACCTTTCAAGGCGTGGCTACGCACGATTGTGGTCAATACAGCCATCAGCTATTATCGCAAAAACCAAAAATTCCACGGCGAAATAGGACTCGACAATATCGCCGAACCCGCCTACGCCGACAACATCGTAGAGCAGCTTTCTGCTGACGAGATTTTGGGCATGATACAGCAGCTCAAACCCATCTACCGCACGGTGTTTACGATGCACGTGATAGATGGCTATCAACTGCGCGAAATAGCCGATACCCTTGATTTCAACGAAGCTACGGTGCGGTCGCATTTTTCGAGGGCGCGCGCCAAACTCCAAGAGATGATAAAAGAAGCGTACCCTTTTTTTTTGAATGAAACGAAGATAGCCATTTACAAAGAGCAATAACTGGTTTTAAAAATGAAACCCAACGATAAATTTGAAGAAACTATACGCCAAAAGTTAGCGCAAATCCAACCCCAATTTCAGGACAAAGATTGGAGTAGATTTCGGGCGTATCAGCACCTCCACGTACCTGCGCCCTCGTTTTTGGGGCAGTTTGGGAGTACCCTTATGTATTCGGCAGCAGGCTTAGTAGCGACGGTATTGGTCGTGACCAACTTCTATCAATACCGCCAAAATCAACAGTTGGACGCGAAAGTAGCCCAACTCCAAACCCAAATCGCGCAACAAAAAGACAAACCTGCCCAAATCGTGACCCGCGTGGACACCGTCTTGGTCAATCGCTACATTGCCATCAAAGAAACTACCAATCCTCAACCCACTGTCGCATTTGCCCAACCTTTACCCTCTTCTGCCGCCCACGATGCGGTAGCGCAACAATTAAGCCGTGATAATGCTGCCCTCGCTGAAGAACGATTGGTAGAAGCTGAATCAGTAGTTGGCAGTCAGCAGTTGGCAGTAAACAGTAAACAATCAGCAGTTGGTAGTAAACAGTTGACAGTTGGCAGGGAACAATCAGCAGTTGACAGGGAGCAGTTGGCAGGAAACAATAAACAGTTAACGGTAAACAGTAAACAGTTAACGGTAAACAGTAAACAATTAACAGTAAACAGTAAACAGTTAACTGTAAACAGTAAACAGTTAACGGTAAACAGTAACCCATCACCCGTTGGTAGTGAGTCGGGAGAGGATAGTCCACCACTCACCGCATTGGCAGGGGAGGCAAACTCTTCCGAAATCGCGCTTGAACCCCTCACGCCCCATCTCCAATATACCGCACTGACAGGAATAGAATATGCCGAGCCACAAGTGAAACGCTACGCGCATTTGAGTATGTTGAGTCAAAATGCAGCAACCAAAGAGCGCAAAACGCTTGCTCCACCACCACCTTCTCTTTCGTTCAAAAATGTCAAGTTTCGATTGGGCGCGGGCGCAAGCATGGGCGACAAATACACGGGCTATTCGCTCCATTCGAGCGTACTTTTGGGCAGATACTGGAGTGTTGACGTTGGGCTAAAAAAAGTACAACTGGATGGGCCTCAGTATTTTACAGAGGATCTTTTCAAAAAAGAAGTGAAAAAAGATTTTGACGACTGGCGCAAGGCACAAAAGAACGTCAAACCACCTATGATTCCTCCTCAAATCTTGAACATTCAGACCAATGTGGAAGTGGTGCGATTGCCTGTCACCCTTACTTATCGTTGGCCGTTGCGGGAGGGCTTTACGATTCTGGCTTTCGGCGGGACCAATTTTAACCTGTCTGCCGTACAAAATTATACCTATCAAATTCGGACCAAAATCAATGGCGAATTTGAGCAAGAAAGGGGTGATTTTGACATTAAGCCTGCTCTTAGCAATGATGTCATGCTGGGTTTTGGCTTGGAAAAACAATGGAAAAACTTGGTAGCCCAACTCGAAACTTACACCGCGCCGTACCTTGCCAAGCCTGTTTATCTAACCGATAACCGCAACATCGGCGTCCGCTTTAAGCTCATGTATCAGTTTGGGAAAAACTAATGTGATTTTGTGGGATTCGTTCATCGTTATTTGTTGAACTGTCATCCGTTTTATTCCTTTGTACTTTACGGACAACAAATAACGACTAACACTTCTCAAACGCATGAGAATCTCCTTTGTCGGTGCGGGCAACGTGGCCTGGCACCTGGCCCAAGCCCTCGAACAAGCAGGACACCATATCGTAGAAGTTTATAGCCGCGACGCGCGAAACGCGCGAAAACTCGTCAATAAACTCTACGACACCAACATCGCCCCTGATTTAGATTTTTCGGAAAGTACCGCCGAACTCGTTATTTTGGCAGTCAGCGACGACGCCCTTACCGAGGTCATGTCGCGCATAGTGTTGCCCGAAAACTGTATGCTTGTGCATACGTCGGGAACGCAGTCATTGGCAAAATTGGAGGAATTGACGCAGATTTACAGCGATGTACCCGCACACACGGGGGTGTTTTATCCCCTTCAAACATTTAGCAAAGAAGTACCGATTCGCTTCGACGAAATCCCCCTCTGCATCGAAGCCTCTGATACCGTCACCGAAAAACGACTCACCGATTTGGCGTCGGACATTAGCCACGTCGTTTATTTGGTGAGTTCGCAGGAGCGACAAGTGCTGCACGTGGGAGCGGTGTTTGCCTGCAATTTTACCAATCATCTCCTCAGTATTGCCAAACGACTCTTGGACCGGGAGCATTTGGAGTTTGCATTGCTCAAACCACTCATTGCCGAAACCATCCGTAAGGCACTCGAAGCCCCAGACCCCGCCGCCGTACAAACAGGCCCCGCCCGCCGTGGCGACCGCCAAACCATCGAAAAACATTTGGATTATCTCGAACAATACCCCGCTTGGCAAGGACTCTATGAAGTGCTGACGGAGAGTATTGGGCGGAAGTGAAGAAATGCACAAGTGCAGGAATAAGGAAAACACAGAAATGCTGACCGTTTGCCTGCAAAATACATTCTAACTATAAAGCGGCCACGACCTTGTGCGTCTGCGATTGATACATGGCTGCCAAGGTATCCACCGCATAATCTACCTCGGCTTCGGTGTTGTATTTGCCAAACGAAAAGCGCACATTGGCGCGGTCGGGGGAGACATTGAGGGCGGTCAATACGTGCGAGCCAAGTTCTGAGCCACTCGAACAGGCACTGCCCCCAGAGGCGGAGATTTTGGCAATATCAAGGTTGAAAAGCAGCATATCGGTCACGTCCGACGGCGGCAGGCTTACATTCAAAACGGTCGCGTTGCTGCGCTCCAAGTTGGCCGAGTCGCCGTTGAAAGTCACGCCTTCGATGCGTGCAAGCAGTTGTTCTTTCATGCGTTGTTTGAGCCGAAGCAGATGCGCGTGGTTGGTGTCCATGTCGCGGTAGGCGATTTCCAACGCTTTGGCCAGCCCCACAATTCCATAAACGTTTTCGGTGCCGCCGCGCATGTTGCGTTCTTGGGCGCCACCGTGGATAAAGGGATGGATTTTTTGGCGGTTGTTTACGTACAAAAAGCCCACTCCCTTCGGGCCGTGGAATTTGTGCGCTGCCCCTACGATAAAGTGCGTTTTGAGTTGCTGCAAATCGTGCTTAAAATGCCCGACCGTCTGCACAGTGTCACTGTGAAAAATAGCATCGTGCTGCGCGCAAAGCTCGCCAACGGCCTGAATATCAAGAATGTTGCCGATTTCATTGTTGGCGTGCATGAGCGACACAAGCGTGCGCGGGTGGGTGCGCAGGAGGGTTTCGAGATGTGCCAAATCTACGTGGCCTTTGGCGTCGGTATCCACAAAACTCAGGGTGATTTTGCCCGTTTTGGCCAAAAACTCCAACGTATGCAGCACGGCATGATGCTCAAGTTTGGACGTAACGGCGTGCGTCAGCCCGTGGGTTTCGATACTTGATAAGATGGCCGTATTGTCGGCTTCGGTGCCTCCCGACGTGAAAAATATCTCTGAGGGAGAGGTGTTTAGGAGCGAGGCAACTGTTTTGCGGGCTTGCTCAATGGCCGATTTGGCCACGCGCCCGTGTCCATGAATCGAAGAGGGATTGCCAAACTGCTGGGTAAGCCACGGCATCATGGCTTCTACTACTTCGGGGTCTATGCGGGTAGTGGCGGCATTGTCGAGATAAACACGGTCGTGCAGCGTCGGAATGGTCATAATAGCGTCGGGGCGTTTGTTGAAAGTGCCGCAAAAATACGCGAAAAATTTGAGACAATTGAGGTGAAGATAGCTTTCGTGTTTGGCTTGAAGCCTACGTTAAACCCAATGAATCTCAAAAACTTTTTGTTTCTTTGGCGAAACCTGTCACAGATGCTCACCCAACATTTGATACACATCGCCCCCGCCGAAAGGTTGAAAGAACTCCAAAATGATTCCGTGGATTTAGTCGTGACTTCTCCGCCGTATCCGATGGTGGAAATGTGGGATGAAATTTTAGCTACCCAAAATGACGCCATCAAAACTGCCTTGGCCGACGAAAATGGCCCGCTCGCCTTTGGATTGATGCACACTTTTCTCAATCAAATTTGGCAAGAAGTGGCGCGGGTTACCAAAAAGGGCGGCTTTGTTTGCGTCAATATCGGCGATGCCACCCGCACCATCGGGGGCGAGTTTCAGTTGTATGTCAACCACGCCCAAATCGTCCAATTTTTCACCCAAAACGGTTTCTCATGTCTTCCTGCCATTATTTGGCGCAAACCTACCAACGCCCCCAACAAATTTATGGGTTCGGGTATGCTGCCCGCAGGGGCGTACATCACGCTCGAACACGAGTATATTTTGGTGTTTAGGAAAGGCGGAAAGCGCGTTTTCAAATCAGACAAAGAAAAACTGTCGCGCCAACGAAGCGCGTATTTTTGGGAAGAACGCAATCAGTGGTTTTCGGACTTGTGGGAAATCAGAGGTACGCAGCAAAAACTCAGTAGCACCCACACCCGCGAGCGTAGCGGTGCGTATCCGCTCGAAATCCCCTACCGACTTATCAACATGTATTCTTGCCAGGGCGACACGGTCTTAGACCCGTTTTTGGGGACAGGTACTACGGCAGTAGCAGCGGCACTAACAGGGCGCAACAGCGTTGGATATGAGATAGATAGCAACCTAAAAGAGGTGATTTTTGAAGAATTAAACCCAAAAAATATTTCCAAAATCAACGACAAAATCAAAGCCCGCTTGCAAGCGCATCGTGATTTTGTGCAGAAGCGTTTGGCCGAAACAGGCAACCCGTTGAAACATTTCAACCGCCACCATCAATTTCCCGTGATGACGAGCCAAGAGACCGAACTGACGCTGCATTTAATCAAAGAGATTCGGCATGAATCGGATAAAATTACGGTGGCGTATGAAAGTTTTGGTTCTTTATGATTGTATTTGAGTACGGTCATTTTAATTTTAAAAACGAAAAACCAATGTATCATCATTATACGCAATATTCAGAAGATAATCTTACCTGCTGCACATATCAAGTAGTTTCATAAAGAACCGATTTTTTTTACCTTTGACGCTCCCATTTTTCCTTTCGCATGAAAAAATCAGTTAAAAATTCGCTTTTTGGCCTTGCAGGAGTGGTACTCCTTAGTACAGGTTTGACCTACACGCCACCGTTTGTGCATATTCGCAACTACCTCCAACGCGGCGAGGTCAATATCATGGATTTTGAGAAACACCCCACGCGGCAGGTGTTGGCATCAAGCCGCCCCGAACCGTGGCCTTTGGATAGTCAATACAACAAAGTCGAAGTAGCTCAAAACCTGCTTGATACCCTTCAAAAATACGAAAGCACGGCCTTTTTGGTATTTCAAAACGGCAAACTCAAATACGAAAAATACTGGAACGAAGCCAATGCCCAAACCCGCAGTCAGTCGTTTTCGGCGGCCAAAAGTGTGATTTCGATGTTGATAGGCATTGCTATCGGCGAAGGACGCATCAAAAGCGTGGATGAACCCGTAGCCAACTACATAGATTCTTTCCGTGAGGGCGAAAAAGCCAAAGTTACGCTTCGCAACTGCCTCACCATGAGCAGTGGCCTCGACTGGCACGAGGGCGACAAGGGGGTGTTTAGCAACAATGCCTACGGCTACTACGGTGAAGACATCGCCAAAGTGATAGACGGCTTGCAGGTCGAAAAACCCATTGGCAAGGAGTTTGAATACCGCAGTGGCGATACGCAGATTTTAGGGTTGATTTTGGAGAAAGTCTATCGCAAAAAAATTGCGGATTTGGCTTCCGAAAAAATCTTTCAACAAATAGGCAGCGAAACCAACGCCCTCTGGATGCTCGATAAAGAAGACGGTCACGAAAAATCTTTTTGTTGCCTCGCGCCCACCGCCCGCGACTACGCCCGTTTTGGGCATTTGATGCTTTGGAAAGGCCAATGGAAAGACCGCCAGATTGTACCGCAACCCTACATGGAGGAAGCCCTCCAACCTGCCACGTATCTGCTCAATCGCAACAACCAAAAACCCCAACAAGTCTATGGGTTTCAGTTTTGGATTCAGCCGTACCAAGACAGCGTTTATACGGTGAGTATGAGGGGATTGCTGGGGCAGTTGATATGGGCGATTCCCTCCAAAAACGCCGTTGTGGTACGCTTAGGTCACAAAGAATCTCCCCATCAGCAAGGCGTATTTTTTCGCCCAGAATCTTATCACTATTTGGAGGCGGCGATGCAGGTATTGAAGTAATGGTTACTTCCGAAGCATTACTTTTTTGACCACCGTTTTTTCGTTGTTGGTGAGTTTGAGCAGGTACGTACCGTCCGAAAGCTCCGACAAATCAATGCTTCGCTCGGCGTTTTGTTGAGTTTGATATTTGAGCAACACCCCGCCCGAACTATACACTTCCACGCGCTTGATGTCGTCGCGTTCCCAACTCACCACGCCCGAGGTGGGATTGGGGTAAATACTCCATTCAGCGGGTTTTTGAGGCTCTACGGCGGTGACTGGCGGCAGTGCTTTGCCACCCATAACGGGCCGAATCAGCAGGCTACCTCTGAAAAAAGCAAGGTTGGGGTCATTTTGAAAAGAAGAATAAGGCACCCATTCTGTACCCAAATTGACAAAAATCTGGTCTTGTTTTTGGTTGTTGCGGTCGAGACCTACGGCTACGCCTTCTTGCCCTACTTGAAGCCAGCCTACGTAAAAAGTATCTTTGACCGCCACGCCATAATCAAACGGAAACTCCACAAATCCACCGCGACTGTTGGCATAATTGATTCTATAAGACTTTTGGTAAAGCAGCGCGTTGGGGCGTCCGTTTTGATTGCTCCACACCTGTACTGTCACCGACTGCCCCGTTAAATCTCTCAAAATAGGCACCACGTTCATTCGGACAGACGATACCACGTCGGGTTTGTTGAGAAAATACCGTACCGAAGTCCGCCCCAAAGGCCGATTCATATAGACGGCGTATTCGGGTGTGCCGTCGTCGTAGGCGTAGTAGTCGTCCAAAATCGTTCGTCCTGAAATGCTATCGTTGCGGCGCAAGTCTATGCTCGGAATGGAGGGATTGGCGTTGTCGGTAGTCAAAATCTGAAACCTACTGACCAACGACAGCCGCTTTGTTACGGTGGTGTCTATCGCAGTGATGGCGGTATTTCTAAAATTTTTGACCTGTGAACTCAAGGCCGCTATCAACTGCCCCGACGGCTGCTGTACGTTTTGCAACACCCGCCCACTCAGTTCGTCTTTGAGCGTAAAACTGAAAGTAGTGGAGTTGAAAACATTGTTAAGATTCTGAATATCAGTCGTAATCGTATCGGCAGTTTCGGCGGCGGGGCGTACCATATACTGCTTCAAGGGCATGGCTTGGTAGCGTTTGAGAAAAGAACTGATGGGAAGGCGGCAGGCAATGTCGCGCACGAAACGGTCGGCAGTACGGCGGTTTTTGTCGAGATATACGTAGTCGAGGTGCCACGTATCAAACTGCCCCGATTGCCGCGCAAACGCCTGAAAACGAAATCGAAAACCTGCGTGCAGGTATCGGCGGTCACGTAAGGAGATACGGGCAAAATTGAAGTTGTTGTCCTGCCGCCCACCTGCTTGCTTCCAAACGGTGAGCCACGCGCCTTTGTCGTCCAAAAACTGCACTCGAAGTGAGTCGTCGGGGTCGGGTTGTTCGCCCAAGCCGCGTATTTGCCAATAAAAGCTGAGTTGGACTGAATCGGCGGGAGCAAGGCCCGCGAGGTCAATGACCTGAGAAGCAAGCGTGTCTGCGCTACCCTGCGCGCTGGGCGTGGCAAAATTGTAGGGACGACCTACGGCATCAGCCCCGTCAAACGTGACCACACCGAGTGTGGGGTGGTTGATGGTGGTGGTATTGCTCACATATACACCCCCCGATGCCCAAAGAGTGGGATTGACCACGCCGTCTTTGGCCAATGAAAAATCATCAAAAAACGGCAGCGAAAGTGCTTGGGTACGGGCGTTGCGCTCGTGGGTGTGCGTTGTACGCGGGCCTACGGGAAAGCCTACCAACTGCGCGTAAGAAATGGAAAGCGAAAAATGAAAAATGAAAAATGCTAAGGAATTTAGCAAAAATTTTCGGCTGCTTGATTGGTTGAGTTTAACCCCGCAAGGGTTTTGAACCCTTGTGGGGCTGCAAATTCCTACATCGTAAATCCGTAAATTACTCATTTTGTTGTTGAGGTTGCGTATCGGGCGGTGGACCCACTACCCACAAGTCTATAATGTCGCCAACCCTAATTTTATTGCCTGCACCTGCCTCAGGATTTTGTCTAATTACGGTTCCAGGAGGCTGAGAGGGGTCATCTACATACTGTATCAATGGTTTTGCCAATTGTGAACCTTTTATAATAAACAATGCTTCGTCGAGCGTTTTGCCTGTAAGGTCTGGAACCTCAAATTCAGTATTTCCGATACCATCACCCAATTCCAAATCAATTTTTGAACCTTGTGCAATCATGGTTCCAGGCAAAATGGGCTTACCTTGATAGTATTGCGCCAAAACTGCATCCTGCGCAGGATCGGGAACATATTTGATACTTCCCAATTGCAATCCCAGTCTTGCCAACTCCGCTAAGGCACTTCGTTTGGTTCTGTCTTTCAATGCAGGCATTTTGACATTAGGGGCATTCAATGACGTAATATAAATGTACAATTTTCTGCCATCTTTGACCTTCATCCCAGGTTTTGGATGCTGACGAATCACCGTCAAAGGTTTTTTCCCCACTACAAACGTACAATCGGCTACAAACGTACAATCGGCGATTTCATAACGGAGATTGCGCTCGTCGAGGTAGTCTTCCAACTGTTGGAGACTCATGCCCGACAAGTCCGGTACGGTGATACTTTGCCCGTGGTTGGTCGTGAAAGGCAAGTACAAGAAGAAGAACCCCAAAAATAGTGCCACAATGAGTGCCACTACCAGAGAAATATGAACAAATAGGTCAGTGCGTGAATTTGTGCTGATTTTCATGCCAATTGGATAGGTGCTTTTATTGCAAAGAAAATCTAAATTTCTGAAATAGTGATTCACAGTAACCATTTTATGTTATCAACAAGCAAAAAAAACTGGTTAGTGAAGGGCTAAACATAATATGGTAGCACTGATTCTCAGCACTTAAACAGATAACCTACGCCTTTGAGGGTGACGATTTCGAGCGTAGGGTCTTGGCGGAAATAGTCGCGCAGGCGAGTAATGTAAACGTCGAGATTGCGGGAGTTGAAAAACGAATCATCGCCCCAAACACGCATCAAAATATCTTTGCGGTTCACGGTAAAGTTACGGTTTTCGACCAAAATCGCCAACAATTCGGTTTCTCGGTGAGAGAGTTTGCGAATACTTTCTTCAAAATGCAACTCGTATTTTTGGGCAAAAAAACTGTATTTTCCCAACACGACTCCTTGCGGTTGTGACGTGGCCGATGTAGCGGTTTTGGCTTGGGTAAGTAGCAGTAGGTTTTGAATCCTCACGATGAGTTCTTCCATACTGAACGGTTTACGAATGTAGTCGTTGCCACCTGACTGAAAGCCTTTGAGTACGTCTTCGGTTTGGGTTTTGGCCGTCAAGAAAATGATAGGCATCTCGGCCACTACTTGCCGAATGTCTTGCGCGAGGGCGTAGCCGTCGCGGTGCGGGAGCATCACGTCCAACACACACACATCGGGGCCAAATGACTCAAAATGAGCCATGACTTCGTTGCCATCGGCCACCATACAAACTTCAAAACCGCGACTTTCGAGGCTCTCTTTGACTATTTTGCCCAAAAAAGGCTCATCTTCTACGTATAGGATTTTGGTCACGGGGCGAGGCGTTGGTCAAAACTGAAAGGCAAAACTTCTACAATTTTCACTTGGTCAATATCGCGGTGGCGTGGATTAAGAAGGCAGTTGTAAGAGAACGGCATCACTACAGAAGGAATTTTGAGGCACAGTGAAGATTGACCGACGAGCCAGTTTTCGGTCACTTTAGAGAGATTTGGCGGTGCTGGTACCTTCTGCCAATTGACAGGTAAGTCGTTGATTTCGAGTATAGTGATGGAGGTCTTTGGCACTTCTAAAATGACTAATGAAAATGGTGGTAAATCTTCTAATGTAGCTCCTTCAATATGAACTAAAACCTCAAGTAGTGCCAACTCTGGGGTACAAGATGTATAAATAAGTGGCGTATTACGTGGATTCCACCGCCCACCTGTACGTGATGCCCCTTCGCCCGATAAAATCGCCTCACTTGTAGCATACTTCGATTTCTGCAAACGATAGACAAACATAAAACTCAGGCGTAAACATTATGCTCAATACGGAAGAGTTCATCTTCTACGAGTCTCATTCCAGTAGCTGTGTCCACCAATTCGATGGGTGCTTTGTTGCCCAATACCCGCAGTGGTCTTTTCATCCAACGGCCAAATTTATACATATCCTCAAACACTTCTTCGCCTAATTGATATAACTTTCTAAGGTGAAGCAACCGTTCTGTTGCCACAGCGTCAAGTCGAGTATCGGCTTGATAACGATGGTAAGATCGCTCTGATATATTCAGAATACGCGCTATATCTCGCTGAGATAAAGCCAAGCGTACGGCAGTCTCATCAGCTTCCGATTTAGGAAGACCCGTCCGAATTTGATCTATCATTTGAAGTGGAGTATCCCATGCCACTACCAATGTGCTGGTTTTATGAGCAAGTTTTGTCATTTTTTTGCCATTTGACACAAATGTACAAGTCATTTGGCGTAAATCAAATTATTTCGGTAGCACCACTGTAAAAGTACTCCCCTGTCCTTCTTCGCTTTGGAGTTTGAGGCGGCCACCGTGCTGCTCTATCACGCTCGCCACATAGCTAAGACCAAGACCGTGGCCTTTTACGTTGTGCGTGTCGCCCGTGGGTACGCGGAAAAACTTCTCAAAGATTTTGGATTGGTATTCAGCAGGGATTCCGATGCCGTTGTCGCTCACTGAGAGGCTAATTTCCGCCTCGGTTTCGGTGAGTTGAACGCCTATTTGGGGGTTTTGGTGGCTGTATTTGAGGGCGTTGTCCAAGAGATTATAAACAACGTTGGTGAGGTGGATGCGGTCGGCCAGCACCTCACCGCGCGGCCTGACCTCACCCCCAACCCCTCTCCCTGGGGAGAGGGGAGCAGCATTACCCCTCTCCCCAGGGAGAGGGGCAGGGGTGAGGTACGCCCCGTATTTTTCAAACTGCAATTTCATGGACTTCAACACCTGCTGAACGAGTTCATGGAGATTTATTATTTCTTTGTTGAGGGCCAAACCTTGCTCTTCAAAGGTCGCCATTTTC
>JALOLW010000129.1 GCA_025455795.1 Spirosomataceae bacterium | reverse complement strand
TAATAACGAGTCTAATGATGATTTTACGGTGTCAGACCCACTTTAGTCGGCTTTAGCCGAAACCAAATCTATCGGCTTTTAGCCGATAGTAGTTTAATCCAAATATCAACATCGTTTGTGGCTCTATTTAAACCATTTAGATACATGGCAAAGCCCCCAATAATCATGTATTTCAATTGGTATTTATCGGCACAAACCGTGAACAGTAAAAATTCGTTGTTTTCTAAATCCACGTTACTTTTTTGATAATGATTTGTCGCTTTATTTCATGATTTATGCCCATAAAACGCTGAAATTTTGCTTTCTCTTCAAAAAAACGAATAAACCTTTCCTCTGGGGTATCAGCCAGGCCTTGTTTGAGTGCTGAGAGATATGGCTCATTCATATCTTTATATATGGTGATTTTTCTCATTTTTTCTAAGTTATGAATTTGAATTCGCCCCCCCAAAACAGTTTTACTCCGCTATGCCCAATTTTATTAAACAAAATACGGAATAGTTGATAATATCTTGATAACCAGCTTTTACACCTTCCGAAATCACCGTTTTACCCTCGTTGTCTTCGATTTGTTTGATGCGAAAGAGCTTCATCAAAATAATATCGGTCATGCTACTCACGCGCATGTCGCGCCACGCTTCGCCGTAGTCGTGGTTTTTGTTGAAGAGCAATTCTATCACTTCTTGCATTTGGGCATTGTACATGTCAGTGAGCTGGTCGGCGGTAAAATCCGTGCGTCGGTCGTCGCCCAACTCGCTCTGAATCAACGCCATCACGCAGTAATTGATGATGCCGATAAACTCTGGCACTTCGCCTTCTTGTACTTTCGAGAAACCTTTTTCTTGGATGGTACGGATGCGTTGGAGAATCCGCCACGAAGGGCCGTAGTCTTGATTTTTTTTGGTAAAAATATCTTGGCAGCGAGCGATTACGCTCCGATATTCGCGTTCGGTTTGTTGCATACTTAACGAATGAGTGATTGAGTGAATCGGTGATTGTGTGATTTTGTTCAACAAATCACTTCACGAATGACCGAACAAAAGTAGAAAAAAATCTTCAAGCATCTTAAAAATCCCCGACAGGGATAATAATCCATGACCAAAACACTCAATATCGGCGGGCAACTCATAGACCTTGCCACGCCCAAAGTGATGGGGATTTTGAACGTAACCCCCGATTCGATGGGGATTTTGAACGTAACCCCCGATTCGTTTTTTTCGGGTAGTAGGGTTTTGCAGGTAGAAGCGGCCTACAAGCAAGCCGACAAGATGCTGGCCGAAGGCGCAACGTTTTTGGACGTGGGCGGCCACTCTACCCGTCCCAATGCCGAGGGCGTGGCCGAAGAAGAAGAGTTGGCGCGGGTGTTGCCAGTGGTGGAGATGCTTCACCAACGTTTTCCCGAAGCTGTCGTTTCGATTGATACATTTCGGGCGTCGGTAGCGCGGCAGGCCGTGGCTGTGGGCGCGCATTTGGTCAATGACATCGCGGGGGGTAATCTCGACGACGCGATGTTTGCAACCGTCGCCCAACTGGGCGTACCGTATATTTTGATGCACAGCCGGGGTACGCCCCAAACCATGACCCAACTCAACCATTACGACGATTTGGTGACGGACGTGCTGCGCGAATTACAGGCCAAAATCGCCCAATTGCGGCAGTTGGGGGTCAAAGACATCGTGGCTGATTTGGGATTTGGTTTTGCCAAAAATGCCGACCAAAACTACGTCTTACTGCGCGAACTTAGCACTTTCCAAATGCTTGACGTGCCGCTTTTGGTGGGTGTCTCGCGTAAGTCCATGATTTGGCGTAAGTTGGACATCTCCCCCGACGCAGCCCTCAACGGCACCACCGTTCTGAACACTGTCGCATTGCTCAACGGCGCCAGCATCTTGCGTGTACATGATGTGCGCGAGGCGATGGAGGCGGTACGCTTAGTAAGTTTGCTTCAAAATACAGGCACTCAATCCACTTGATGCCTCATGTATCGAAAACCCGCAAAACTCAACAAACTGATACCGACAAAACCCCACCAGAGGGCATTGAAACCAAAACGGGCGGCTATCTGCGTACCCAACACGGGCGCGGCTACGTGCGCGAAAGAATAGCACATCGAATAGAGCGCGGTGTATTGGCCCCTCGTCTGCGGCGACGACCGCTCAATCGTAAATGAGTTCATAAAAGGCATCACAAACATCTCGGCTATCGTAGAGGTAATGACCGTGAACGGGATAATCCAGATCATGTTGGGAAAAATATTGAACAATAGATACGATAACCCGCTGAAAAGCACCCCCCAACTCACAAAAACGAGTTTGTGACGGCGATGTTCGATGAAGTAAATCAGTATCATTTCGACCAACGCCACCAAGAGGCCGTTGAGCGCAATGGCGAGTCCGATGTAAAGTTCAGGGATGTGGAGGTCGGTTTTCCAATACACGGGTACCAGCGAAAAAAACGGCATGAATATCATGGCAAACAGCGACGTAAAAAGCAGTCCCTGCATGAAAACCTTATCTCGAAATGCGGAAATAGGCACGGCGGGGTTTTCGTTTTGTTGGGTTTGGGCAGTCGTTTCTTGGTTTTTGTTTTGGACCAAAAGCACCAAACAAGCCGCCGCGAGAAGGTTGGTAACACCATCGGCGATGAACAAATACTGGTAGCCAATCGTCGCAAAAAGCCCGCCCAGTGCAGGCCCTACAGCCCAACCGAGGTTGATAGCGAGGCGATTGAGGCTGTACGCTCGGGTGCGATTTTCGGTAGTACTGTAAAACGCCACTGAGGTAGAATTGGCAGGGCGGAAGGCTTCGCCCAAAACACTCAACACAAAACTCGTAACGGCCAAGGTTTCAAAACTCCGCATCTGCATCAATACAAAAAACGACAATCCGCCCAGCGTCAAACTACTGATTTGGACGTAATAGTGGCCGAATCGGTCGGTGAGCTTGCCGCCGATATAAATTCCCAAGATGCCTCCTGCACCCGCACAACTCACTACCAAACCCGCATCAGTCAAACTAAAATGCAGGGATTGAGTAAGATAAACGCTCAAAAACGGAATGACCATCGTACCAGAACGATTGATGAGCATCACGGTAGCCAACAGCCAAATCTCGCGCGGAATCCCGCCGTAGGCATTGCGGTAAAGAGAGGAGATTCGTTGAAACATAAGGTGGAAGAAGGGAGTCGTTCGGCTATCGCGTTACATCTTCAAAATCGTAAACTCTACGCGACGATTGCGGCGGCGGCTTCCTTCGAGTTCGTTGCTGGCCAAGGGTTTGGTAGGTCCCCACGCCTTGATTTGGATGCGGTTTTCGGCAATTCCCTTGCTCACGAAGTATTTTTTGACCTCATTGACGCGGTCTTCCGAAAGTTTGATATTGAGTGCCAACTCCCCCTGATTGTCGGTGTGACCTTCGAGCAAAATCTCCATGGCGGGATGCTGCTGCATGAGTTTGACCATTTTGTCCAACTCAAACAACGACGACGGCACGAGGTCGTACTTACTTTGCTCAAACATCACATTGCTAAGGGTGATTTTGGTCCCCGCCTGAATCGGAATGAGGGTAAGGTTGCGCTTGATTTCGCGGAAGTTTTTCTCCCGGCTCAAATCAATCTCTTCGCTTGGAGCATAAAAACCATCTTTGGTGGTAGAGAGTCGGTACTTTTCTTTGACGGGTACAATGAGCTTGTACTCACCCGTTTCGGGGTCGTACTCAATGTGTGAATAATTGACGCTTGTGCTGTCTCTGAACAAATCCGTGACCACGTCGGCCTTGACGGGTTTTTTGTCAATCGCGTTGAGTACCGTACCAGAGATAATGGCCACGGGTTCGGGGCGGATGGCTGGATAGACTTTGAACCTAAAAATATCTTCGCCGCCCACCGAGTTTTGCATCGAGCTTACGTAGGCGTAGTCACCCGAAGCAGGAATACTCAAAAACCCATCCCACTGCGGCGTATTGATGGCTGGGCCTAAGTTTTCGGGAATAGACCATTTCGTCCAGCTTTCGTCCAAGCGGCGAGTTACAAAAATATCACCTCCACCGTAGCCCGCGTGGCCGTAAGAGGTAAAATACAGCGTTTTGTTGTCGGTAGCGATAAAGGGGGCGCTTTCTACTTCGGCGGTATTGACCACGATACCCATGTTTTGGGGTTTGCTCCAGGTGCCGTCGGGTTTGATAAAACTCACGTACAGGTCGCGGTCGCCGTTGGTGTCATTGAGTTTGGCCGCAATGATAAGGACGTTGCCCTTCGGCGACATCGAAAATTCCAGCAAATATTCTAAGGTCTTTTCGCCCGATTTGGTCTTGCCTTCGATGGGCAGCACGTTGAAGTCGGCGATTTTACATTCCGAGGGCTGACTCCAGCCGCTTTTGGTTCGCAAAGATTTTGAGAAACCCAACGCCATCGTGCCATCTGAACGATAGACGTTCATTAAGTAAAGCGTTTTCCCGTCCGACGAAACACCCGTCACGGCGTTGTGGTCGGCGTTGTTGATGGGCGCACTGATGTTTTGGGCTTCACCCCAAGTATCTCCTTGCTTGGCCGACACCCACACATCCTGCGACTCCGCGTTGCCAGTATTGCCTTCAAACTTCCCTCTCGTAAAATACAGTGTCTTGCCGTCGGGCGAAATGACGGGGGCTACTTCTTGGGCTTTGGTATTGACACCTGTCCCTAAGTTTTCTTTCAAAATCTCCTTAGGAGCGTCTTTTCCTACGTTGATTTTGAGTTCAAAAGGCTTGTTTGTCAGTCCGATAGCATCTATCTGATTGTAGCCTTGCACGCGAGAAGGATTCAAAATCACTTTGATACTGGCAATGGTCAAACTGCTGTCGGCCACGGGCAGTGTCAAAGCCCTTCCCGTTCCCGTAGGCGCGGGCGGGTTATCGGCCAAAAGCACTTCTCTGCCCGCCGCGTCATAACCATACACTTGGGTGATACAACCGGGGTTGAAGTTTTCAACGATGACAACATTTTTGGCTTTTTGGGGATGCTCAAAACTTACTTTGACCCATTCCTCTACGTTGGAGTCGGCATTGTAAGGCGACCACGCGCAGGCCGTCTGCCCAAACGGCGGCACGGTATTGGGATAGCCCAGCACTTGCACCGCTCTAAATTCTTTGCCCTGCGCTTCTTTGATGTATTCCGACGAAAATCCGATGAGTTTGCTGGCCCATTGCACTTCTTGCGCCCGCAAAATTCCGAGCGAACTTATCCAACAAACCCATCCAAGAAATTGTCTGGCCATTTTTGAGGTAGAAAATAGTCTGTATTTATGCTTAATAACTTCCATCAATTTGAGCAAAAACCGTTCCAAAGATACGATTTCAAAACTATTTTTTACCAGCATTTCCCACTAAAAGTATCCAATCTTCGTCCAAACTCGGTGGCGTGAGTTCGCGCGTGCCTTTGGGCTTAAAAAATCCCCCCAAATAGCGTCGGTTGTTGCGGGGGTTTATCCATACCGCCCGGATGCTATTCCCTTTTATTTTTTCGACATTGATGCGCACCGTCCGACTCGTGGGCAAATAGATGACAGCGAGGCGATTGTTGGCCAGTTTTGATACCACGGCGTAGTCGTCGCTGCCGTATGCCCCGCGTCCTTCTACAAGAAAGTCGTCGGATGTGTCAGGTCTTAAAAGATACCACGGCAATCCGCTCATAATCTTGTAAAACAGGCTTATGTGTGCCGCACCGGGCAGTTCCAACGTGCGCCGCCAGTAGGTGTTGAACTCCCATATCGAACTGCCGTAGCAGTGGCCGCTACCGCCCGACAACAACGACCAGTACGCTTGGCGGCGTACCATCTGTGGCGTGCCTACGTTTTCGTCTTCGTACTGCGATTCACCCAGTATAAACGTCTTCGGTTGTGGTTTTTGATATTCTTTCAAGGCTACTTCATATACCTGCGGCATCTCAGGCGTCCACACGCCTTGCTTGCCCCTAAAATACGAATAGACCATGCTGAAATCCAGCCATTTTTCGTTGGAAAACACATCGGTACTCGAGTGCGAACTGGCCGCATGAAAAGTCATCAATTGCTGCGGGGCGGCTTCGTGAATACCCTCGGCGATGGCTCTCTGAACGATTTCTTCGCGCAGCGGGTCGCGGTCGCCTCCCATAATCCAAACGACGTTGGCGTATTTTTTGAACCTATTGCCCAAGTATGACCCGTAAATGCGGCATTTTTCGGGGCCATTGCGGTACTGCACGTCATACCAGTTGGTACGGCAGCAGCCCAGCCACGCGGGTACGAGTGCCACTACCATCTGGTACCGCGCCGCTTGCTGTACGATTTGCTCCACGTACTGAAAATACGGCTCGTTGGGTGCGGTAAAATCATCTTTGGAATAAAACGGGGCTTCTCCGTAAGCGTTGGTTTGGTCGGGTTCGGGCGGAAGGAGCTGCAAAAACACCGTATTAAATTGTTTGACGCGGCGACTCGCAAGGTAATCGGTGGCGTCTTCTTTACGCAACTTGTGAAAAAGTGTCCAAGCTGCGTCGGCATTCATCAAAAAAGGGCGATTGTAGCGGTCTAAAAAGTAACGCCCATTCTTACTGATTTTGAGCGGAAAAATACCTGTGCCACCCGAGGTTGAAACGGTAGTAGTGGATTTCTTTTTGCGTTTGGCTGCGCTGCCACGCTTCTTTTGGGCAATACTCGGAAAGAAAATCAGACAACAACAAAAAACCAAAAGCCAACTTTGGATAAACTTCATTTGTAAGGGGTTGTAGGGTAAGGAAGTAGCAAATCTACTAAAATAAGCCATTTACAACGTTTTTTTTCGGAACTTTGTGCCTCACTTGGTTTTATCAACAATACGCAATACCAACTACTCAATACTCAATACCAACTACTCAATACTCATTTCAAATGTCAAAAATCGTATTTGCCATCGCCCTTTGTTCTTTCTTTTCGTTTGTCTGTATTCATCAAACCAACGACGAAAAACACCTCAAAAACATCAAACAACTCACTTTTGGGGGAGATAACGCCGAAGCCTATTTTAGTTTCAACAACAAATACGTGTGTTTTCAATCCAACAACCCCAAGTGGGGCTTGGAGTGTGACCAAATTTTTTTCTTGGATGTGACCAAAGGCTTAAAAAACCCCGACGAGCGTCCGCAGTTTATCAGTACGGGCAAAGGTCGCACGACTTGCTCGTATTTTATGCCCGACAACAAGCACATTCTTTTTGGTAGTACCCACCTCGGCGACGAAAAATGCCCGCCACCCGCCAAAGCTTACTTGAACAAATACCTCTGGGCGATTTATGACACTTACGACATCTTCGTGTCGGATTTGAAGGGCAACGTCAAAAAACAACTCACCACCGAAAAAGGTTACGACGCCGAAGCAACAATCTCTCCCAAAGGTGACAAAATCGTGTTTACCTCCACCCGCGACGGTGATTTGGATTTATATACGATGGACTTGGACGGTAAAAACGTGAAGCGCATCACTTCTGAACTCGGCTACGACGGTGGCGCGTTTTTCTCACCCGACGGCAAGAAGCTGGTTTTCAGAGCATCACGCCCCAAACTGCCCGAAGAAATTGCCGAATACAAAAAACTACTTTCGATGGGCTTAGTCGCCCCTACCGACATGGAGATTTATGTCTGCAACGCCGACGGCTCGGACTTGCGCCAAGTGACTCAGCTCGGCAAAGCCAACTGGGCACCGTACTTTTTGCCCAAAGGCGACAAAATCATTTTTTCTTCCAACCACCACTCGCAGCGCGGGTACGATTTTCAGCTTTATACCATCAATCTCGACGGAACGGGTTTGGAGCGCGTCACCAACAACAGCATCTTCAATGCTTTCCCGATGTTTTCACCCGACGGTAAGAAGTTGATTTTCAGCTCCAACCGCAACAATGCCGCCGGCTCGCGTGACACCAACCTGTTCATTGCCGATTGGGTGGATTAGTGCGGCTCGGGATGTTCTATTGTGAGCGTTGGAACAGCCCCCACGCGGGCGTTGCGCGCTTGACTGGCTTGGGCGTAGGCGTTATAGACAAAACCCACAATGTTGCCGTTGTTGAACGGAAAGTCTAACGAATTGGCGGGCGTACGCCAACGCAACGTATTGACAAACAGCACACAAGTGAGATTGTTGGGTAGTTTCATCCAAATCGTACGCAATCCCTGCCCCATGGTAGAAAGCGACGAATACCACCACCCGTCGTGGTAGTAAAACGTGCCGAGGGTGGCGGTGGCTTTGTAGCAACCCAAGTTTTTGATGAGAATTGAGTCGGCTTGGGCTGCCGCGAAGATTTTATCACTGCTACCAGACAAAGCCGAAGCATAAATTTGGGTGGCTTCGCGGGCTGTCAAGTACATCCCGTAGCCTCCGAGGGTTTGGCTAAACTCACCAGGATTCCATCCCCGCTGCGTAGAAGTAGCAGGCAAGCTATACGTATAGGTAGGATCTCCCGCTGGGTAGGTTGTAATGGCGTCTTTAATCCCTACTTTTTCAAAGATTTCGGTTTGTAAAAACGCCAAGAATCGCTTTTGGGTTTCGGTGTCGTCTGTGGCGTCATTGCCCGTAAATTTGTACCCTAAAATACTCGGAATCAGCACCCTAAACAGCCCAAAATTGGCATTTTGATAGCAGTAGTTGCCTTTGTTGCCGATACCTTTCGCCACGAGGCGTTTGAGTCCTCCGTAAATATTTTCGGAAAACGAACCGTTGGCGCAGTTGCTTCCGAGACCCACGATACCGCTACGGTGCGTGAGCAAATCGCCAAACGTAATGAGGTCAATATTACTGCCCTTGGCCCAACTCGGTGGAAGATAAGGCGCGATGCGGTCGGTAGTACGAAGGTTTTTTTGAGCCGCTACTTTCAAAAACGCCATGGCCGTCAGCGTTTTGGTCATGCTTGCGACGTGCATTTTGGTCGTGGGCAAAAAACTCTTTTGGCCTTCGGGGTCGTTGGTTTTTGATTTAAAACCACCGCTTTTTTCGACTATCAATTGCTCCCCTTCAAAAATACTAAACGCATAGCCCACGTCGCGCCCGCGCAGCGTGTCTTCCAGTTTGTCGGCCATGAGTGCCGCCAACGTAGGTTTGGTAGGCTCCGTGGGGGTTTCGTCGCAGCCCCACAGCCCCAAAAAGAAAATAAAAACGATGATGTAAAGTGACTTTCTCATGGTCTAAAATCCAAAGGATAAGCAAGTTACAAAAAAAATATAAAAAAAGCAGTTTTCCGTGAAAACTGCTTTTTCAAACTAAAAATCTTGTATCTATCTTGAGATTTCCAGTACTTCAAACTCTACCAAGCCCGCAGGTACTTGGATTTGGGCGGCTTCGCCTACTTTTTTACCCAATAGCCCCTTGCCGATGGGTGAACCAACCGAAATTTTACCCAATTTCAAATCGGCTTCTTCTTCGGCCACGAGCATATACGACATCACCGCGTTGTTTTTGCGGTTTTTGATTTTGACTTTTGACAAAATAGACACCTGCGACAAATCAATGGTGGACTCGTCCAACAAACGAGCATTGCCCAAAATTTCTTCCAACTTGGCGATTTTGGCTTCGTGCAGTCCTTGGGCTTCTTTGGCCGCGTCATATTCGGCGTTTTCGCTCAAATCTCCCTTGTCACGGGCTTCGGCTATGGCACGGGCTATCTCTTGACGACCGCGCGTTTTTAAGTCTTGCAACTCCGCCTTCAACTTATTCAGACCTTCTTCGGTGTAATACTGTAATTTCCCCATTTCACTTAGCTTTATTATGTTTTAAGACAAAAAAAAGAACGGCTATTGACCGTTCTCTACACAAATGGCAGGTAGAGCGCGTCAATGCCTGTGGCAAAACAAAATTTTTGATGTACGTTGGTTCATCTTGAAAATTTGAGCGACAAAAATAGCAATATTTGCGACGAAAACCAAGCATCAAATAAGTATAGTTCAAATAATTAGTATTTAAATTCTATTTTATGTCTGATTTACGCATCATTTTTATGGGTACTCCCGAATTTGCGGTAGCGAGTTTGGCACAATTGGTCGAAGGTGGCTGCCAAGTAGTCGCCGTCGTCACTGCCCCCGACCGCCCCTCGGGTCGTGGCCTCCAACTCACCCCCTCGCCCGTGAAGCAGTACGCCCTCACCCAAAATATCCCCGTTCTCCAACCTGAAAAACTCAAAAGCCCCGATTTTTTGGCCGAACTCCAGCGCTACCAAGCCGATGTGCAGGTGGTGGTAGCGTTTAGGATGTTGCCAGAGGTGGTTTGGAACATGCCGCCCAAAGGCACGTTCAACCTTCACGCGTCGCTATTGCCGCAGTATCGTGGGGCGGCGCCCATCAATTGGGCCATCATCAACGGCGAGACGGAAACAGGCGTGACGACGTTTTTTATCGAACACGAGATAGACACGGGCAAAATTATTTTTCAAGAAACCACACTCTACGAGCGTCTGATGCACAAAGGCGCGAAACTCGTCCTGCAAACCGTACAGGCTATTGAAGCGGGAAATTACCCCCAAATTCCTCAGCAACAGGCAAAAGTCTTGAAATCGGCCCCCAAAATATTCAAAGAAACTTGCGAAATCAACTGGCAGCAACCCGCCGAATCGGTCCGTGATTTGGTGCGTGGCCTTTCGCCTTACCCCGCTGCTTGGACGCTGCTCAACGGCAAAATTTGTAAGGTTTTCAAAGTGTCAGTAGTAGCCCCAAATCCCCCCGACGATTCCCCCACTGGTACGATATTGACCGATAATAAAAAGTATCTGCGCATCAAAACAACCGACGCTTGGATAGCCATCGAAGAACTCCAACTCGAAGGCAAAAAACGGATGGGAATTGAAGAGTTTTTGAGGGGAACTCACGTTCAAGTCTGACAATCGCTTACTGTGACTTGAAGTAAATGACAACTAAAAGTCTCCCCTGTCGGGCCGCGACGGCCAGGGCCGCCTGTGCGGTACCGTGAGATTTATACGGAACTCGTGGCACGACTGAGGCTAACTATCTCCTAATCAAGCTATTAGTTTCAGTCGTGCCACGAGTGGAGCGACAACAAAAAAGCGAGCAAGAATTACCTTGCTCGCTTTGCTTATTTAACAATCAATTATAGCTTTTACGCGCCTGCTACTTGCGCTCTGATGATATTGAGCGCACCACCTGCTTTAAACCACTCGATTTGTTGTTCGTTGTAGGTGTGGTTCGCCAAAATCTCGTCCACCGAGCCATCGGCGTGGGTAAGACGCAATGTGAGCTGTTTGCCGGGGGCAAACTCCGTCAAGCCCAAGATGTCAATACTGTCGTTTTCTTGGATTTTGTCGTAGTCGGCTTTGTCGGCAAAAGTGAGTGCGAGCATCCCCTGCTTTTTGAGGTTGGTTTCGTGAATCCGCGCAAACGACTTCACCAACACCGCCCGCACGCCCAAATGGCGCGGCTCCATGGCGGCGTGTTCGCGGCTTGAGCCTTCGCCGTAGTTTTCGTCACCTACCACGATTGAACCCACCCCAGCGGCTTTGTAAGCACGTTGGGTAGCAGGTACGGGGCCATACTCGCCCGTGAGCTGGTTTTTGACGTTATCGGTTTTTTCGTTGAAATAATTGACCGCTCCGATAAGCAGGTTGTTGGAGATATTGTCCAAGTGACCACGGTACTTGAGCCAGGGGCCAGCCATAGAGATGTGGTCGGTAGTACATTTGCCTTTGGCTTTGATAAGGAGTTTAAGCCCGTGCAAATCAGTGCCTTCCCAAGCCGCAAATGGGTCAAGCAGTTGGAGGCGATTAGACGTTGGCGAAACCGCTACTTGAACGCCGCTACCGTCTTCGGCAGGGGCCTGATAGCCAGCGTCTTCTACGTCAAATCCGCGCGGTGGAAGTTCAAAACCAGTAGGTTCGTCGAGTTTGACTTGCTCGCCTTTGTCGTTGGTCAACGTGTCTGTGACGGGGTTGAAAGTCAAGTCGCCCGCAATCGCCAAGGCTGTGACCAATTCGGGAGAGGCCACAAACGCAAGTGTGTTGGGATTGCCGTCGGCCCGTTTGGCAAAGTTACGGTTGAACGAGTGAACGATGGTGTTGCGCTCTTGTTTTTCGGCACCCATACGCGCCCACATACCGATACACGGTCCGCAAGCGTTGGCAAATACCGTTCCACCAATTTTGTCAAAAGTTTCCAAGAAGCCATCGCGCTCGATGGTATAGCGCACTTGCTCCGACCCCGGCGTAATGGTAAACTCAGCCTTGGTTTTGAGTCCTTTGGCCGCTACTTGCTCGGCCAACGACGCCGCTCGGCTGATGTCTTCGTAGGAGGAGTTGGTACAAGAACCTATCAAACCTACTTCTACTTTGGTAGGCCAACCGTTGGCCGCCGCTACTTCTTTCATTTTAGAAATAGGCGTAGCTAAATCGGGCGTAAACGGTCCATTGAGGTGCGGTTCGAGGTCTGAAAGGTTGATTTCAATGATTTGGTCAAAGTATTTTTCTGGCTCTTCGTAAACACCAGCGTCAGCGGTGAGGTGTTCTTTGACGCTATCGGCCAACTCTGCCACCGATTCGCGGCCCGTGGCGCGGAGGTAGCGGCTCATTGATTCGTCATACGCGAAAGTCGAAGTAGTAGCCCCGATTTCTGCCCCCATGTTACAGATAGTACCTTTGCCCGTGCAAGACATCGAAGTAGCACCTTCGCCAAAATATTCTACGATAGCTCCCGTACCGCCTTTCACGGTCAAAATACCAGCTACTTTCAAGATAACGTCTTTGGGCGATGTCCAACCGCTCAATTTACCTGTCAATTTTACGCCGATGAGTTTAGGGAATTTTAGCTCCCACGGCAATCCCGCCATTACGTCGCAAGCGTCTGCGCCACCGACACCAATCGCAATCATGCCCAAACCGCCCGCATTGACGGTGTGTGAGTCAGTACCTATCATCATACCGCCCGGAAAAGCGTAGTTTTCCAATACCACTTGGTGAATGATACCCGCGCCTGCTTTCCAAAAACCAATGCCGTATTTGTTGGACACCGACGCCAAAAAGTCATACACCTCGCTATTTTCTATCACCGCTTTGTCCAAGTCAGTTTTGGATTCTACTTGGGCCGTGATGAGGTGGTCGCAGTGAACGGTACTGGGAACGGCCACTTTGGGACGTCCCGCTTGCATAAACTGCAACAGCGCCATCTGGGCCGTGGCGTCTTGCATCGCTACGCGGTCGGGGTTGAAGTCCACGTAAGATTTACCTCGTTCATATACTTGCGAAGCCAAACCTTCTGTGAGGTGAGCGTAGAGTATTTTTTCGGTGTATGTCAGCGGACGGCCAACTACCTTGCGGGCTGCTTCGATGCGCTCGCCGAGCGAGGCATACACGCCCTTCATCATGTCTAAATCAAAAAGCGCCATTGTTGGTTGGTTATTGGTTGATAGTTATTCGTTATCGGGTAAATCTTGAACGAGGTTCAAAGTTAGAAATAAGGGCGCAAAATTGATAAAAAACTTTGGTAAATAGTGAATGATGGCAGACTGGGGGCAAAAATATTTCGATAATTTACTGCTTTGGCCACGGTCTGCGTTTGCAGCCTACTGTATCAATAGGCGCCGCAACAACCCTTTGATAGTCCCGCGTTTATTTGTGGGTTTTCAACAAAGCCGTAGCCTCATTGCTTCTTTCTGCTTCTTTTTTACGAACTTTGCCCCCCAAAACCGTATGAGTGTTTATTGTCAATTCACTCAATGAGCTATCAATCACCCAATCACAATTCATTAAATGGAATTATACCTTGATTCAGCCGACATCAAAGAAATAGAAACAGCCTTTCAATTGGGCTTTTTGGCGGGTCTTACCACCACACCTACATTTATGCACCGCGAGGGCGTTACCGACTTGGATGCCATGATTGTGCGGCTCTCCAAAATCGTCCCCGTGCTTCAAATAGAAGCCCTCGGCGACACTGCCGAAGATATTTTGGCCGACGCCGAGCGTCAGTTGGCGTTGGGCCTCGACCCCACCAAAACCGTTTTCAAAATCCCCGTATCGCTCGAAGGTGTACGCGCCTGCAAAATGCTCCGCGACCGTGGCATGATGGTCAATGTTCACTTGGTTTACACCATCCAACAGGCGTACATGGCGATGTCTGCGGGGGCAAGCTACATCTGCGTACTCGCCGGACGGATGCAAGACCAGGGCTATGATGCCATCAAACTCATCGGCGAGTGCGTCGAAATGGTCAATTTTTACGGTTCAGATGCCAAAGTGATGTTTTCGTCGGTGCGCAATGCCGAGCACGTCCGCAATGCCATTGATTTGGGGTGTCATACCATCACCGTACCCTGGAAAATCATGAAGGTTTTGACCGAAAATAGCTTCACCGCCATTGGTACACAGCAGTTTATCGAACATACCCGTCTCATCACGGTCAAAGTGGGAGAAGCCATCAATGGTAGCAATCCGCTCGTGTCGGCAGATACGACTGTGGCCGATGCCATCGTCAAAATGACCGAATTTGGGTTTGGTTGTGTCACCGTCATCAACACCGACGGTAGCGTGAAGGGTGTATTTACCGACGGCGACCTCCGCCGAAAACTGTCAAGCGAAGGCCGTGACGTATTGGGCAAAAAAATCGGTGACTTTGAGTACAAAATGCCCGTCAGCATCGAAGCCGACGCGCTGCTTGATGCCGCTGCCGCCCTCTTCAAAAAAACCAGCGTTGATACCATTTTGGTCACCGAAGGCGGCAAGCCCGTCGGTATGTTGGACATTCAAGATTTGAAATAAGGTTGGTTATTCGTTACTGGTTATTAGTTTTTCGTTCAAATAACGGCTAACCGATAACCACTAACCGATAACGGCTAACAAATAACCGATAACAAATTGCAAGCTATACTTCCCATCATGGAAGCCTTCTACACCTTGCAGGGAGAAGGACATCACAGCGGCAAAGCGGCTTATTTTATCCGCTTGGGCGGCTGTGATGTGGGCTGCGTGTGGTGCGATGTGAAAGAGTCGTGGGATGCCGACGCGCACCCTCAGCAGTCGGTAACGCAAATCGTGCAAACCGCTCTTCAACACCCCGCTCGTATGGCCGTGGTGACAGGCGGCGAGCCGCTCATGTACGACATGAACGAACTGACTTCTGAACTCAAAAAAGCTGGCTTTCAGACCAATATCGAAACTTCGGGCGCGTATCCACTCACAGGCAACTGGGATTGGATATGCTTCTCGCCCAAGAAATTCAAAGCCCCGCACGAGAGCATTTACGCCCACGCCCACGAGTTGAAAGTGATTGTTTATCACAAATCTGACTTTGAGTTTGCCGAAAAATACGCCGCTTTGGTGAATCAAAACTGTGTTTTGCTGCTTCAACCCGAATGGAGTCGCGCACAAGAAATGACCCCGCTCATCGTTGATTATGTCAAACAATATCCACAATGGCGCGTCTCTCTTCAAACCCACAAATACATGGAGATTCCTTAGTGTGGATAAGCCATTACTTTCTGTGTCACGATTTCTTTTGAGGCTTTCAGTACCCCGAACAGTTC
>JALOLW010000553.1 GCA_025455795.1 Spirosomataceae bacterium | reverse complement strand
GGCGGCGAGGTAGTCGGCTATATCGGGGCCACGAAGCGTGAGGGGCGTGCCGCGTTGGAGCTTGATTTTTTGGGCAGGGACAAAACTGGGATTGGTGGAGATGCTCCAGCCGAGGCCCTTGATGGCGATATAGAGATAGACCTCAATCTCGTCCTTGGTTTGGTCGCGCAAGATGAGGTTGATGCGGAGCAGGTCTGGGTTGTTGGCGTAGTCGTGCCATTGGGGCGAGTAAGCCGACTTGACAAAAGGCGTAACGACAACGGGGTAGTTTTGGGCCACCCCCCTGTGTCCCCCCAGTAGGAGGAGCAACAAGAACACAGCCCACCGCCGCGCTAAGGGGGAGTTCAAAAAAAAATGAGTAAGTAAGTATTTAAAAAATTTCATTGTCTATCATTGATGCGCGAATACCCATGCAAAATGACTGAATACCCTCCAACCAAAATATATTCAACTTCTTTTTTGTTGATTATTTCCAGAAAGTCCCGAAAGTCATCATTAAAAATATTAGCCATTATTTGATTGAATGTTTTCTGGCCGAAAATACCGTTTTGTCCATTTTTGGCGGATTGTTCATGTCGTAACCAAAAGCTACACTATTGAGATATGCCGCTGCCAACAGCCTTTCTTTTAAAGTTTCAGGCTGGTTTTGCGCGTAATATATTTCGGTTGCTTCGTGCGTACCCGCATGGAAAGCTGTTCGGTCTAATTTCATCTAGTTTGGTTGTTTTTACCCTTCATCTGTCACACAGCCTTCACTGGCTGATTTTACATTGCGGATGTACTTAGCCAAGACACCTTTTGTAAAGCGTGGCGCGGGTTTGACCCATGATTTACGACGCTCGGCGAGTTCTTCATTCGATACGTGCAGGGTGAGTTGGTTGCCGGCGGCATCTATGGTAATCAAGTCGCCGTGCTTCACGAGCGCGATAGGACCACCCTCAAAGGCTTCGGGAGTGATGTGTCCTACCACAAAACCGTGCGTACCGCCCGAAAAACGCCCATCGGTAATAAGTGCCACTTTGTCGCCCAAGCCCGCGCCCATCACGGCAGAGGTAGGTTTGAGCATTTCTGACATGCCCGGACCGCCTTTGGGACCCGCGTTGCGAATCACAATGATATGTCCCGCTTTGATTTCGCCTTTCGAGAGTGCCGTAATGATTTCTGACTCATGCTCACATACAAAAGCCGTTCCCTCAAAACGCTCACCTTCTTTTCCCGTGATTTTGGCGACTGAGCCGTTGGGGGCGAGGTTGCCATAAAGCACTTGCAAGTGACCCGTTTTTTTGATTGCTTTTTCGAGTGGAAAAATGATTTTTTGATTGTCAAACTCCAAATCAGGGGCTTCGGCCAAGTTTTCGGCTACGGTTTTACCAGTCACCGTGAGGCAGTTGCCGTGGAGTTTGCCCTCTTGGAGCAAATACTTCATCACGGCAGGTACACCACCGATACCGAGCAGGTCTTCCATATAATATTTACCGCTTGGCTTGAGGTCGGCGATGAGCGGTGTACGGTCGCTGATGGCCTGTATATCGTCGAGCGTAAGCGGTACATCAAACGCCCGCGCAATGGCCAGATAATGCAGGACGGCGTTGGTCGAACCGCCCAAAGCAATGGCTACTGTGAGCGCATTTTCTAAGGCTTCGCGCGTGACGATGTCGCGCGGACAAAGGTTTTTTTCTAACAACGCCTTCATGGCCGCACCGATAGCGATACACTCGGCTTGTTTGCCTTCGTGGGTAGCAGGATAGCTACTGCTGTTGGGCAAACTCAATCCCAATGCCTCAATGGAAGAAGCCATCGTGTTGGCGGTGTACATGCCTCCGCAGGCCCCTGGGCCAGGGATAGAGTTTTGAATCACGCCTTCGTAGTCTTCGTCCGAGATATTGCCCGCAAATTTCTTGCCCAAAGCCTCAAAAGCCGAGATAATGTCCAATTTTTGTCCTTTGTAGCTCCCTGAGCGAATTGTACCGCCATAAACCATGATGCCGGGGCGATTGATGCGCCCCATGGCCATGATAGCACCGGGCATATTTTTGTCGCAACCCACGACCGTAATCACACCGTCGTACCACTGCGCCAGTACTACCGACTCTATGGAATCGGCGATGAGGTCGCGGCTGGGGAGCGAATAGCGCATGCCGTCGTTGCCGTTGGTCATGCCGTCTGATACGCCGATGGTGTTGAAAATCAGCCCCACCATGCCATTTTCTTGGATGCCTTTTTTGACGTGAACCGACAGGCCGTTGAGGTGCATATTGCACGGATTGCCTTCGTAGCCTGTACTGGCGATGCCGATTTGGGCTTTTTGCATATCGAGCATGGCTTTGGCGGCAGGATTGGTGACTTCTTGGGTGAGTGTGCGGCTAAATTTGTTGAGGGACATTTTTTTATTTTTTAGTTCGGTTTATTTTGGGGGACACAGAGTTACACAGAGGGCTACACAGAGTTACACAGAGAAAAACCCTGTGAAACACTGTGATGGATTATTTTGTGAGACTCTGTGACCATAAAACGTATTGTTCGATATTTTTTCTAAAAAAAAGCCCCACTCATGGTGGGTGTGAGTGAGGCTTTGGGCGGGCAATCAGCTTCTACTCACACCTTCTTAGGAGTGAATCACAAGCACGACGACCACATTGATTGAATAAAACATCTGTAAAGCAAAAATTTTCTTTTAGCGAAATTACGCTAAATGCGTATTTGCGTTACAAACGTATAAAGCAAGAAG
>JALOLW010000128.1 GCA_025455795.1 Spirosomataceae bacterium | reverse complement strand
TTTTATTATTTTCTCTTTCTCTTCTGGTACATCTTGAATTTTTTCTGACTCCTCTTTTTCCTTCACTAAACTATCTTCTACATATCCGAAATACTCTTCTACATCTCTCCCAACACTTTGCAGTTGGGCAGTAGTAGGCTGAAGCTGAGTAAATGACAACTCATCATTAACGTTATGAATTTGCTGCCCCTCTACCAAAATCAGCGATGGATTCCAAATGCTTTGGGCAACTACTTTGCAGAAGTATGTCTTTTCGGTAGTTTTTAGTTGAAAAGACTGACCTGTAGATAATTGATTGCTTTCAAAGATTTTTTGATTTTCAACGATTACTTGTCGGTGTAGTGAATCGTTGGGGTCAATAATATAACGTAAGTGGTCGTCGGGAAAGCTGTTGAGGTAAGCCAATACATCTTGTGGCTCACCTGTTCTTACAATTCTTGTTGCCATGTTGGTCAGGTTTTAAGGTTTTTCAATTCATTCCTCACTCCACTTCCTTCCACCCGTCCAATTTACCGGCCTTTACTTCTTTGAGCAAATTTTCGGCGGCTTTCTTATCCAACGGTAAGTCGCGCTGCAAAAGCGCGAGGGCTTCGTAAAACTTGCCGGGGTTGGCTACCAAATCGGTGCGGAGGCTGAGGGCGTGAAAGTGTTTGATGGCTTGGTCGTAATCTTGGCGGCGGAGGGCAACAATGCCCGCGTATTTTTGGGCTTCGGCGTTGCTACTGTCACGCTGCAAGAGTGTGTTAAAAATAGCTTTCGCCTTTATCAAATCACCTGAATTAAAAGCACTTACACCCATTTGAAGGCTATCTGTACCATTGCCCATTTGGGTATTGAGGGTCGTGAAGTTTTTTTCGACGTAAGCCGCAGCCCATTCTTTATTGAAGCCCCCTTGCCCCCGGAGGGGGTTATTTGTCATGCCGAGGAACGAGGCATCTATCCACCACCAGCCTAAGCCCAGTACCAGCACCACCGAGGCGGCGGCAGCGTAGGTGTACCAGAGATTTCGTTGTTTGGTCTTTTGGGATGATTGGCGGAGTTGGGCAAATTCTTCCTTTCGCCGCGCGTGGGCTTCGGCCTGCGCTGCCGCACGGGCTTGTACCCAAAACGCCACTTCCTCGGCCAAAGCAGGATTGGTTTTGAGTTCTTCCTCAAAAACCCGCCGCTCTGTATCGGGGAGCGTATTGTTGTAATATTGTTCTATTTTTTCCATATCTCCTTCAATTTCTCCAAACACCGCTGTCGGCTTGTTTTGGCCACGGCGGCGGTATTGTACTGCATGATTTGCGCTATTTCTTCGTCAGAGTAGCCCTCACCCCAAGCCATTATCATCTCGCGGCATTTGTCGCCGAGGGTGCGAAGGTGGGCGCGGAGGGTTTCGATTTCGCTTTCAACGATGAGCCGCCGCACCACCGACTGCGCCTCGTCGGGCAGCCACGCGAGTGCGTCGTCCAACCCTACGCTGTTGTGGTGTACCTCCGCTTTGTTAGTCGTATTTTTTCGGATTATATCAACACACTTGTTGGTAAATATTTGATACAGATAGGTTTTGAGTTCAGAACGGCCCTCAAATCGTCCCGATACGATGTGGTCAATCACGCCCAAAATCGCGTCAGAATAGGCACTTTCGGCCTCGTCTTCCGAGATTTTATGCTTAAAAAGAGCCTCGCGGACGAAGTAATGAAATTTTTCGTAGAGTTTGTTTTCGTAGAGCCGCCGCTGCGTACCGCCCGCCCGTATTTGGTGGATGATGTCACTGTCGGACGTTTTTTTGGCAAAAAATAGCATGGATTTACAAGCAGCAGGTTTGACAGTACCAAAGTCGGGAAAGGTTTTGAGATAAACAATACTTTTCCGCTAAAATTAGTGTTCATCCCCACGCCAACTTTCAATATACCGCCTCGTAGTCAATCATCACTTCTGTTTTGGTCCATTTGCCGCACTTGACCTGTACGGGGTTGAGGTTCATGGCGTCGTCGAAGAGGTTGGCATAGTAGCCCTGGGGTTCTTTGACAAATACCGAGTAGTAACCCGCAGGTAGTCGCACCCAAAAACGTCCGTTTGGGTCAGATTTTACCTTTCGGAGAAGGCGGGTGTTGATATTTTTGTAAAAAGTAGGGTCATCGGTTGCTTCGGCTTGCTTGCTGTTGGTGAGTTCAAAAATATAGACTTCCCGCGCCACGGGCAGGGCTTTGGGTTGTTTAGTCACTTTCACGTCGGGCGAAGGCATAAAGTTGCCTTTTTTCCAAAGTACCACGCCGCTGATGCCTTGCGGTAGTTTTTTTGTTTGTGCTACTGCCCCAACAACTGGAAGCAATAAAACAATCGCAAAAAAAGTAATATTTACTCGTGGCACAACCGAAGCAAATAGCCTGAATAGCAGCGATTTTGTATCAGTCGTGCCACGAGTTTCATAAAAAAATCTGTGTTGGGTCAGCATCTGTGTTCTATTGGGATTAATCCATGTACACCGCCCCCGCAGGTTCTTCAATCGTGAGCGGCAATGTAGGCCAATAACGATAACGCTCGGCTACTTCTTCTAAAATATCCACAATTTCTTGGTACGACAGTGTATCTACCAGCCTCATGCGGTACGATTTGAAGTTGTCCAACCCTTTGAAATAAGGCGCGTAGTGGCGGCGCATTTCCAAAATACCCGTGCGCTCGCCTTTCCACCGAATCGAAAAATCCAAATGCTTTCGACACGCCCGCACGCGCTCGGCCACGGTAGGCGCGGGTAGGTACTCCCCTGTACGCATGAAATGTTTGATTTCGTTGAAAATCCACGGGTAACCGATACTCGCCCGTCCAATCATGATGCCGTCCACGCCAAATCGGCGGCGATATTCTACAGCTTTTTCGGGACTATCTATGTCGCCATTGCCAAAAATCGGAATCTTGATGCGCGGATTGTCTTTGATGCGCCCGATGAGCGTCCAGTCGGCGTCGCCTTTGTACATCTGCACGCGCGTGCGCCCGTGTACCGTAAGTGCCTTGATACCAATGTCTTGTAGTCGCTCGGCTACTTCTTCGATGTTTTTGGTGGATTCGTCCCAACCGAGGCGCGTTTTGACGGTCACGGGTAGATGCGTGGCTTTGACGACGGCTTCGGTCATACGCACCATCTTGGGGATGTCTTGGAGCAGGGCCGCGCCCGCGCCTCGGCAAGCCACTTGTTTCACGGGGCAGCCGTAGTTGATGTCTATCAAATCAGGACCGACTTTGGTGGCGATTTTGGCGCACTCGGCCATGGTTTCCACGTCACTGCCGAAGAGTTGAATACCCACGGGATGCTCGTACTCAAAAATGTCCAATTTGCGAACACTCTGGGCGGCGTCGCGTATCAATCCTTCCGACGACACAAACTCGGTGTACATCAAATCAGCGCCGCCTTCTTTGCACACCGCCCGAAACGGTGGGTCGGATACGTCTTCCATCGGGGCCAACAACAGCGGAAACTCACCCAATTCTATATTTTCAATCTTTACCATCTTGCCTTTACACTTATTTGCCCACAAAGGTCGGGAATTTTTGGCAAAATATTTTTCTTGAAAATTTGGAAGTAATGAATGAAGAATATTTACTTTGTATTTCAGAGTACTTTTTAATTACAAATTTTATCAACATGATTGCACACAAATCGTATTGGCTTTGGGCCGCAGTAGTAGCTGCTTACACCTATCTTTTTTATGACCAAGAGATTGCGGGCAACACGCTCGTTCTTGCGCCTTTGGTATTGCTACTTTTGGGTTTTCAAAGCCCTCATCTATTCAAAATGCGATACTTTCGGTGGGCGGCATTGGCGTATTTGACCTCAGCGGTAGCAGTAGCATGGCACGATTATCCGTGGGCAGTGTTGAGCCATTTTGTGGCAGGACTTATATTGATGGGCTGCTGTTATCAGCCGCGCAGTAGTATTTTTATTAGTTTTTTCAATGGACTATTATCCGCACTTTTAGTGAGTTTTGTGCAGCATTTTGGCCATTTTGTGCGCATTTTGACACAATTTTTTGGGCGTTTCTTCAACTTTCGACTTCTGACCAAAGCCTGGCTTTTTGTGATTCCAACGTTGGTTACATCATTTTTCTACTGGCTGTATCACCTTGCCAATCCCGACTTTGTCATCAATTTGACTTGGTTTGAGTTCGATTTTCAGGTCAATTACCCTTTGTTTTTCACCATCCTTTGGGGCATGATTTGGCTCACGCCGTTCTTTTTTCCGTGGGGGATTGCGTCCATTACAAAGCGTGATTTAGCAAAACCAGAAGACCTCATTCGCCAAAATACCAACCCGCGCAAACTGAAACGGAGCATTACGGGCTTTTTGAATGAATATCGCCAAGGCGTCATTTTGTTTGCAATGCTCAATGTACTCATTTCGGCTTTTTTGGTGTTGGGCGTTTGGCAAATCTTCCATCCCACCCAGAAAGGCTATTCTGAACAAGTCCACGAAGGTTTTTTCACGTTGATTGTCAGTATTTTAATGGCGGTAGTTTTGATTTTGTATTTTTTCAGGGGCAATCAAAACTTTTATACCCGCAACCACCGCTTGAAGCAATTGGCGTTTGTGTGGATTTTGCTCAACGTGCTTTTGGCGGTTTTTACGCTTTACAAAAACTCAGACTATGTCGCGGCTTACGGCCTGACTTTCAAGCGGATAGGTGTTTATTGGGGCATGTTGATGACTTTGATAGGATTGGGATTTACGTTTTGGAAAATCAAATACCTCAAAACCAACTGGTATTTGATTCACACCAACGCTTGGATTTTGTTTGGAGCTTTGGTCGTGAATTCATTGGTGGATTGGAACAGAGTCATCGTTTTTTACAATCTCCGCTACGCCCAGCACATTGATTTTGCCTACTTGCATGGCTTAGATGCCACGGCTGTCCCCCCGCTCGTAGCCTACGATGCCACCCTGCAAAAGACCCCCGCGCACTTACGTCCACAGGGGTACAAGCCTTATCCAATTTCGGGTATCAGGTATCTTTTCAAGTCCACCGATTGGCGTTCACAAACTTTCGACCAGCGGCGACTGAGGGCTTTTTGGGAGGAAAAAGACAAACAGAGACGTGTTGGTTTAAAATAGGTCTTTTTGTTTTGTGTGAAATCCCCTATTTTTGCGGCTTCAATTTGTGCTAAATACACTCAAGAAATACAAAATTCATAACTTAAAACCGCAAGAATGCCTTATTTATTCACCTCAGAATCAGTTTCGGAAGGTCACCCCGACAAAGTAGCCGACCAAATCTCGGACGCGCTCATTGACCACTTCATGGCGTTTGACCCCACTTCCAAAGTAGCCTGCGAAACCCTCGTTACGACGGGACAGGTTGTTTTGGCGGGAGAAGTCAAAACCAATACGTATTTGGACGTACAGCAGATTGCCCGCGATGTCGTCGCCAAAATCGGCTACACCAAAGCCGAGTACATGTTTGAAGCCAACTCTTGCGGCGTACTTTCGGCCATCCACGACCAGTCTGCCGACATCAACCAGGGCGTAGATCGCAAAACTGCCGATGATTTTGAGTCACGCGCCAACGCCCAAGGCGCGGGCGACCAGGGGATGATGTTTGGCTACGCTACCCGCGAAACCGACAACTACATGCCGTTGGCGTTGGATTTGTCGCACAAGATTTTGGAAGAAATGGCGATGATTCGCCGCGAAAATAAGCGCATCAAGTACCTCCGCCCCGACGCCAAGTCGCAGGTGACGATTGAGTACTCTGATACCAACAAGCCCGTCCGCATTGACACCATTGTGGTTTCGACCCAACACGACGACTTTGCCGACGACGAAAAAATGCTCGCTCAAATCCGCAAGGACATCATCGGGTACGTGATTCCGCGCGTAAAGGCCAAGTTGAAGCCTTCGTTGCGTAAGTTGTTCAACGACCAAATCACCTACCACATCAACCCCACGGGCAAATTTGTCATCGGTGGGCCACACGGCGATACGGGCTTGACAGGCCGCAAAATCATCGTGGATACTTACGGTGGCAAAGGCGCGCACGGTGGTGGTGCTTTCTCGGGCAAAGACCCCTCAAAAGTGGACCGTTCGGCAGCTTACGCCACGCGCCATATCGCCAAAAACTTGGTAGCCGCAGGCGTGTGCGACGAAGTGTTGGTGCAGATTTCTTACGCTATCGGCGTAGCCAAACCTTGTGGTTTGTATGTTAATACTTACGGCACGGCCAAAGTAAAAGGCGAAAACGGCAAGAAAATGAGTGACGGCGAAATCGCCAAAATCGTAGAAAGTGTGTTTGATATGCGTCCGTACGCCATTGAGCAGCGTCTCAAACTTCGCAACCCGATTTACTCCGAAACTGCCGCTTACGGGCATATGGGTCGTGAGTCGAAGGTAGTGAAGAAAGTATTCAACAACGCGGGTCAAAAAGCCGAAGTAGAAGTAGAACTTTTCACTTGGGAAAAACTTGATTACGTAGAAAAGGTACAGGCCGCGTTTGGTTTGTAATTGTTTCAAATTTTCCGAGAGTTTCTCAGCGGCGTCATCGCTTCAAGCGGTGGCGCCGCTTTTATTCTGGCCGTAAGCGCAGTGCGTCTTCGTGTACAATGTACTCTGCCGTGTAGTAAAACCGCCAAAACCAATACACGCCCAAGCCCAACACCGTACCTGCCAATATCAATACGGGCGTTTTGAACATCACCGCAAAGAAAACAGCGATGAAAGCGTAAAATCCGTGCCGCAAAAGGGTATCCATGAGGTAGTGTTTTTGCTGAAAACGTCCAAAAACCATCCACAACAGGGCCATTGTCAAGGCCAACCAACCCAATCCGTACATCCAATGTACCCCTTGCGGAAAGTACCGCACGAAGAAAATCACTTCGGGCAAGAGCAGCAGCCCAAACAACGCCGAATACTGCCCAAAACGCTGCCAAAGTGTAAAAGGAAAGTTACGCAACGTGAGCAGTTGGAGATGCTCAAATTCGTACAAGTGCAGCAGCATGAACGAATGTCCCATGCCTACTGTCAATGCCCCCAACGACAGCAGCCGCTCGTCGTAAGTGTCGGTAGGATATAGTTTGCAAACAGCCACCACTACGCCGCACGTAAAAACCTTGGTAAGTAGCAGTAAAACAGGGTTTTGTTTGAACAGATACAACAAGAAAAACGACCAATACGGCTTTGCAAAACGCCTGTTTAAGTATTGACTCCACGCCTTGATGCGCGTGTCAGGATTGGGGCGGACGAGGCGATGTTCGTAAGCCCAAATACCCAAAAAAGGCATCAAAAAAAGGTACAAAGCCGTTGCAATCACGGCTTTTTGTTGGCCAAAACTCCAAGCATATTTCCCCACAAAGCCCGCGTACATCATCACGGGCAGCCACAGCATCCACTGCACATACAACCACGCAAGCATCCGCTGAAACGGTGGTAGCAAGCGCAAAAAATAGAGAAACTCGTGCGAGTCCCAAAGCAGGCGTTGGCGGACAAAGTAGGTGATTTTGAGGTGATACAACGCCCACAGCCCAAACATCAGCGACAAAAGCAGCGGATTGGCAAAAATATACGCCGCCAGAGCGATGTGGTCTTCGGGGCGGAGAATCCCGAAAGCAAACATGGCAATCAAAAACAAAAAACCCACGTTGAGGCGGTAGTACTCGACCACGAGCGTTTTGCGGAGTACGTTGAAGATATGAAGCATCTGTTTATACGACCGTAATCGTCTGATTTTTAACTTGGTAAAGCGCGGTAATGGGCAGCGACTCAAACAAAAAATCTTGGTGCGATGACAGTAAAAACGTGACGCCGCGCGCGTAGAGGTCGCGCACGAGTTCATAGACTTTCTGCACCGTGGCGTCGTCAATCGTGATGAGGGGTTCGTCCAAAATAATCACTTTGGGGTCGCCCAAAAACGCCAACGCCAACGAAGTTTTTTTCAACATCCCGCTCGAGTACGTTCCCGTGGTTTGGTACAAAAACGGCTCAATGCCCAGTGTTTCAATCAGGTGCGCTATTTGCGCGTCGGAGGCGCGTTTGGCCTTGCCCACAAAGCGTATCAAGTCGTTGGCCGTCAGGAATTCGGGGTAGTCGGGTTCGGCTTCGCCGTAGTTGATGTGAAGGCGGTAGTGGGTGGCGTCGCGGCGAATGTCCCACTCGGCCAAGCGAATGTCTCCCTCAAAAGGCAGCATCCCCGCCAACGTCCGAAAAAAGGTGGTTTTGCCCGAGCCGTTGGCGCCTTTGAACCAATAAATGCCGTTGCCCAAATCCAACTGCGGCACTTGAAGCACGGTATGCCCGCCGTAAGATTTACGTAGGTTGCGAACTTGAATCATGGCTGTGCGGGGGTTTGTTGGAGCAAATATTTACGGCGGGTGTCGTTGATTAAAAATTTCTTTTGCGCCGTAAAACTCTCAGGATGAAGCTGTTGAAATAACATCTGCCACTCCACAAACCGCTCGGGTTCGTGTTGCCGAAATGCCACAGTATCTATTTTTTTGCTTTCTAAATACGCTTCAAAAGTCATTTTTTGTCAAAAGGTCGGTGGTGGAGAAACGTTTAGACTCAAACGGGAGTAAATGTAACAAAAATAGCGATTTGAAATGCTTTTAATATCTTTGGAACAGTAACAAATATAGATTCACTATTGCCAAACCACATTATGAACTCAGCAAAACTGTTTTTGGCCTGCCTTTTTTTTTCTGTAATAACCGTTTATGCACAAAAAAAAGAGCCAATTCGTTACTTTTCACGAGAAGTGACTATCCAAGATAGCCTGACGCTATCGCTGATTGATGATTATATACATGAACAACCTAACCAAAAAGTACTTTCGTTGTCAATAGGGTACATAAACGATACTATTTTTTACAAAATTTCGGCTATTGATTCTCCTGAAGTTATCATTAATGTGATTAAGCCCTTTTTTATAGCAGAACATAAGGGCTATAAGATTTTGGTGAGTAACGGCATTGGTTCTTTACTTGGAGGAAATGATGCTTTCCCTCAGTTTATTGCATCTAAATTGAACAAAGACTTGCGACCCATGGAAAAAATAAAAAAATCAGGACAAACAACAGTTGTTACTTTACGGGTATTTGATCCACCAACTCTACGCGCAAAACGCAAGAAAGGCTTTGTTGTAAAATATTGGAATTAAGGAGTTGAGCAAAAATTTTCGGGTGTATCCCCACAAGGGTTTTGAACCCTTGTGGGGCTGAATGCGACGATTCAAGCACCCGAAAACTTTTGTTTTAGTAATTAAGTAATTGACTAACAATGTTTTAAGCTGTATTTTGTTGGGGATGTACTAAAAAAACAGCCCGCCAGCATTGCTGACGGGCTGTATGCATTACCCTACTCTTTTTTCTACTTTTTCTTTATCTTCTTGATAGTAAACGGTACACAAAGTTCAGCTGGGCAGCAATTTGTGC
>JALOLW010000127.1 GCA_025455795.1 Spirosomataceae bacterium | reverse complement strand
CCCTGGCCGAAGTGGGCGAAGTTTATAAGGGAATTGTCAAGTCTATCCAACCTTTTGGGGCGTTTGTAGAGTTTTTGCCGGGCAAAGACGGCCTACTCCACATCTCCGAAATCAGTTGGGAACGCCTCGAAACGATGGACGGTGTACTCCAACTCGGCGAAGAAGTACAAGTACAACTCGTAGAACACGACAAGAAAACAGGAAAGTACCGCCTATCTCGTAAAGTGCTGCTACCCAAGCCCGAAGGCTACGTAGAACGTCCCCCACGCCAAGACCGTGGCGACCGCCCCAGCGGCGACCGTCGTGACGACCGCAGAGGTGGTGGAGGTGACCGCCGTGGCGACGACCGCCGCCGCCGCGACTAAGCCAAAACCGCTGGATAAATTTTCAAATAACGAAAAGTAGATTTTAGTTTTTTCAACTTAGAAATCAGATAGGAAATACATTTCGTTGCCGCGAAACGTTTTTCCTGTCTTTTTTCGTTGTATCAACAAGACGTTCGCAACGCCGAACCGTCGCAGCGGCGAAACGTCGCAACGGCAAACCATCGCAGCGACGAACCGTCCAAAGAAGAAAACATACATGAGACAGTTAAAAATCAGTAAGCAGATTACCAACCGCGAAAGCCAATCGCTGGACAAATATTTACAGGAGATTGGTAAGGTGGACTTGCTTACGCCAGATGAAGAAGTAATCTTGGCCCAACGCATCCGCGAAGGAGACCAACAGGCACTCGAACGACTCACCAAAGCCAACTTGCGCTTTGTGGTGTCGGTGGCCAAACAGTATCAAAATCAGGGACTTTCGTTGGGCGACCTTATCAACGAAGGGAACTTAGGTCTTATCAAAGCCGCCCAACGCTTCGACGAAACGCGCGGTTTTAAGTTTATCTCTTACGCCGTTTGGTGGATTCGCCAATCTATTTTGCAGGCATTGGCCGAGCAATCGCGGATTGTGCGCCTACCGCTCAACCGCGTGGGGTCTCTGAACAAAATCTCCAAAACTTTTTCGGACCTCGAACAAAAATTTGAGCGCGAGCCGTCGCCCGAAGAACTGGCCGAAGTGTTGGAAATCTCTGCCAATGAGGTAGTTGATACGCTCAAAATCTCAGGCCGCCACGTTTCGATGGACGCGCCCTTTGTGCAGGGTGAAGAAAACAGTCTTTTGGACGTACTCGAAAACGACACCGAAGAAAAGCCCGACCAAGAGCTCATCAACGACTCGCTTCGCAAAGAAGTAGCTCGTGCGCTCTCGACACTCACGCAGCGCGAGTCGGACGTAGTGGCGTTGTATTTTGGTCTCAACGGTGAGCATCCGATGACGCTCGAAGAAATTGGCGAAAAATTCAACCTGACCCGTGAGCGCGTGCGCCAAATCAAGGAAAAAGCGATTCGTCGCCTGCGCCACACGTCGCGCAGCAAAGCGTTGAAGACGTACTTAGGGTAATTTTTTTGCGCATAATTCAAAAAAAGCGGTAGGCTCAGACGAGCGTACCGCTTTTTTGTTGTGGTGTTTAGTTTTCATACCTTTGCAAACCATGAAACATCTTTTCGTTTGTATTCTTTTCCTGTTATCGTTGGGTGCTATTGCCCAGCAATCCGACACCCTCAAAACCCTCTCTCTGGCCCCCGTTCAAGTGGTTTCAACACGATTTGTAGCCAACGAAAAACGGATTCCTCTGTCTTTGACCGTCATGGATGGCAGTCGGCTTCAAGTGGGGCAGCCGCAACTGTCGCTTTTTGAATCGCTCGGCGGCGTAGCGGGGCTTTTTTCGCAAAATCCCGACAATTTTGCCCAAGATTTACGGATTTCTATTCGGGGTTTTGGGGCGCGGGCGGCCTTCGGGATTCGGGGCATCAGGCTCGTAGTGGACGGAATCCCCGAGTCCACCCCCGACGGCCAAGCCGACGTGGACAACCTCGACGTGGGAGCCATGCGGCGCGTAGAAGTGCTGCGCGGGCCGTCGTCGGGGATGTACGGCAACGCCGCTGGGGGAGTGATTAACCTTCAAACCGAAAACGCCGAAGAAATGCCGCTCATCGAAGGCCAAGTCACAGCGGGTTCTTACGGATTGCAAAGTTATCGGCTCAAATCAGGCGCGAAAAGGGGCAAGTTTCAATACGTATTGGTAGGCACACACAACCGCTCAGAAGGCTACCGCAACCGTAGCCAAATGCAGAGTAGTATCGTCAATCTGAAACTGCATTATGACTTTGATTCACTTACAAGACTCTCATTGTTAGTTAATTACGGCAACAGCCCCACCGCCAACGACCCCGGTGGACTCACTGCTGCCCAAGTGACCGAAAATCGCCGACAAGTACATCCGAACAACCTACGGTTTTTGGCGGGTGAGTCCGTGAGTCAAGGGCGCGTGGGGCTTACGTTTGAGAAAAAAATGGGCAGAAGCCTGTTTTATGCCCGTGCGTTTGGGACGAAGCGTGACTTTGAAAACTTTTTGGCGTTTCAAGCTGCTGGCGCTGGCACCATCAACCGCACTTTTTCGGGGGTGAGTGTGCAGTATCAGTTTGAGCAAAATTTTGGCGCGTTTGGTTACCGTTTCCGCCTCGGAACTGATTTTGAAAACCAAGCCGACACCCGCCGCCGCTTCGACAACCTCACGGGAACGCGCGGACGGCTTACGTTTGACCAAGTGGAGTCATTTCGCAACATTGCTTCGTTTATTACCCAAGAACTCACTTACAAAAAATTGACTTTTTTGACGAGTTTGCGCTCTGACGTGATTCGGATGGAAGCCAAAGACGCTTTCAAAACCGACGGTGACCAATCTGGTTCGCGCAGCTATGCCCGCCTCAACCCCACCGTGGGGCTTTCGTGGGAGGCTTCTACCGCGCTCAATCTGTACACCAACGTCGGGACGAGTTTTGAAACGCCCACGTTGAGTGAACTTTCCAACAATCCCGACGGCACGGGCGGCTTCAATCCCAATCTTAATCCCCAAGCGGCACTCAACGCCGAGATAGGCATGAAGTTGTTCTTAAATCGCAAAATTCGTTTTGATGTGGCCTTGTTCAACGTCAATGTCAGCAATGAACTCGTACCGTATCAGGTGCAAGGCCAAGCGGGGCGGGTGTTTTTCAGAAACGCGGGCAGTTCGCAACGACAAGGCATCGAAACCTCCTTTAACGTGCTGTTAGGCAAGGGGTTATCGCTTTTTACCAATTATACTTTTTCCGATTTCAAATACCGTACCTATCAAACCACCGCAGGCACTTTTGACGGAAAAACCTTGCCTGGCATTCCCAAACACGCGGCACAGGCAGAGTTGCGCTACTTTACGCCCAAAGGACTTTTTGGCATCGTCCAACTGCGTCATGCGTCGGAGTTTTGGGCCGATGATGCCAACGCTGTCAAAGCCGATGGCTACAACCTACTGAACCTTCGGGTGGGATGGAGTTTTGACAGTAAGCAGTATGCGGCAGGCAGTAGGCAGTATGAAAGGAAGCGGGGGATTTTGGTTGAGCCGTTTGTAGGTGTGAATAATTTGTTGGAAGCGGTGTATTTTCAAAATATTCAAATCAACGCCGCCGCCAATCGTTTCTTTGAACCCGCGCAAGGCAGGTTTTGGTTTGGCGGCCTCAAAATTGGGATTCGATAACAAAGGCAAGGTTTTGTTTAACAAACTAAAAATCAACATGATAAAAGCAGAGATTATTACGATTGGCGACGAGATTTTGTTCGGTCAAATCACCGACACCAACACCCAATGGATAAGCACCGAACTCACCAAAATCGGCATACGCACCACCCGCAAATCGTCGGTGGGCGACAATAAAGCCGATATTTTACAGATTTTTCACGAAGCCCAAACCCGCGCCGACGTGGTGCTTATCACGGGCGGATTGGGGCCGACCAAAGACGATATTACCAAAACTACGTTGTGCGAATATTTCGGCACGGAGCTTTACATCAACGAGGACGCATTGGCATTTATCACCGATTTTTTTGCGAAACGTGGCCGCGAAATGACCGAAATCAACCGAATGCAGGCGGCTTTGCCGCGCAATTGCACCTACGTTCCCAATCTCTGGGGAACTGCCCCCGGAATGTGGTTTGAGCATCAGGGTACGGTGTTTATTTCGATGCCCGGCGTGCCGTTTGAAATGAAAAACTTGATGACGCACGCGCTTCTCCCCAAACTCCAAACGCACTTCCAAACGCCCACGATTTACCACAAGATGATTCGGACGGTGGGCTTGGGCGAGTCGTTTTTGGCCGAGCGGATTGAGGCTTGGGAAGATGCCCTGCCGCCGCACATCAAGTTGGCCTATTTGCCGCATTTTGGGCAGGTGCGCCTGCGCCTCACGGCCACGGGCAACGACTTGGCACAACTCCAAGCCGAAACCCAAGCCGAAGTAGAAAAGGTGCTGCCATTGATTGAAAAACACGTTTTTGGCTATGATGATGACGAGTTGGAAACGGTCATTGGGCGTTTGTTGAAAGAACACAACGCCACCATAGCCACCGCCGAAAGCTGCACAGGCGGGTACGTGTCGCACGTGATTACGAAAGTACCGGGTTCGTCGGCTTATTTTGTGGGCGGGGTGGTGAGTTACAGCAATGATGTCAAAATCAACGAGTTGGGTGTAAAGGCCGAAACATTGGCCGAACACGGCGCCGTGAGCGAACAAACGGTCATTGAGATGGCCGAGGGTGTACGGGCGCGATTGAAAACGACTTTTGGGATTTCGGCAAGCGGTATCGCTGGCCCCGACGGCGGCACGGACGACAAGCCCGTGGGGACGATTTGGATAGCCTGTGCAGGCCCCAACGGCACCAAAACCCGAAAACTATTGCTGGGCAAGTACCGCGAACAAAACATCCAACTCACCGCCACTTTCCTCCTCGAAGTGCTACGGCGGCAAATATTGGGATAAACGGTCTCCTAAAATTTATGAAGATTAATCACTTAGCCTTCAACTCTTTCACTCCCGCGTTGAGTTCTTCGTACTGGGTATATTCGTCCAGCGTTTTTTGGTTGGCTTCGGGCAGCTGCATTTTGACGTGCCAGCCCATCGTAGTGGCCAACTGATACATCATAAACTGCACCTGATTGTTGGCAATGCGCGGCAAATCGCTGCTGAGGGCTTTCTCGTTCATGGCCTGTTTGGCATCGCTGAGAAGCATGGTATAATCTTCTTGGTTGAAGCGGTTGAAAATACCGTTTTCGATGTCATAAAACTTGTAGTCGGTATCTATCGAAAGTACCTCGGCGGCGGGAAAATGCTCCACAATCATCTGGTGGGTGGTTTCGTCAATCCGAAAGCGGAGTTTGCCAAAATCGTAGCCCACCAGCACTTTCGCTTTGGCAATGACGAGTGCTTTTTTGGTGTTGTTGAACAGGTACAGGTACTTTTTATCGTCTTTATAATCAAATATTTCGGTAAAGTACCCTTCGGCCATGACGACTTTAAATACCTTTTCGATGCGCTCCAACAGAATGGTTGAAGATACTTTGGTCGAATGTTGGTCTTTGTGACGACCAAAAAACGCAAAGATTCCGTAGCCTACACTGCCACCCACCAATAGCGTCACGATGAAAAAAATAAGTGTCGAGAAGCCCATGTTTTCAGAAAAATAATAATATTGCGCAAGTTAGCACTTTTAAACCCTTTTTCATCATGGAAAAATCACAACTCGCAGGATTTGGCAACCGCCTCGTTGCCCAGATTATTGACAGTATTATTTTAGGCATCGCCATGACTGTCGTACTTATCCCATTTGGAGGTTTTGCCGCCCTCATGGGTTCGGGCATGGCCGAAAGCATGGATGACTCGGATGCTGCCGCCGCCGCGATGGCGGGTTTGGCAGGGATCAGCATTTTAGGAATCATCGTGGTCGGCTTGGTTGTTCCGTTTTTGTACGAAGCGTTTTTGGTAAGTTCGGCCCGGCAAGCGACTCTCGGCAAAAGCCTGATGAAAATCAAAGTAGTGGGCGAAAACGGTGCAAGGCTTACTTTTGGACAAGCTTTGGGGCGTGCTTTGGTCAAATATATCAGTAGTAATCTTTGTATTTTGTTGTGGTTGTGGCCTTTGTTCAACCCCGAAGAGCAAGCCTTGCACGATTTGGTCAGCAAAAGCTACGTCGTCAGAGCCTAAAATGTTTAGAAAAATAGTCATAACGGTAACGGCAGTAGCCCTTACCGTTTTTTATTTCTACCACGACCCCGCCGTTCGCCCGTTTGGGCCACGCTGTATCGTTCATCAAACCACCGGTTGGTACTGCTGGGGGTGCGGCGGTCAGCGCGCTTTTCACGCGCTCATGCACGGAAAGTTCAGAGACGCTTTTCAGTTCAACTTGCTGATTTATTCCGTTTTACCGCTGTTGTCTTTGGTAATTTATACCGAATGGTTTGACGATAAACGCCCCTTGCGCTATCTTCGCCTTCGGCAAGTCGCGTTGGGTGTTTTGCTGTTTGTACTCATTTTTACCGTTGTCCGAAATTTACCGTATTTTACCTTTATAAGGCCCTGACGGAAGTTGTAACTTTCTTGTTTATTCATCCTCGTTTATTCGCTATTCAACATTCTCCTTTTATGCTCATTGACCTCCGCTCCGACACTGTTACCAAGCCCACACCCGCCATGCAAGAAGCCATGTTTGCCGCGCCCGTCGGCGACGATGTCTTTGGCGACGACCCCACCGTCAATGCCCTCGAAACCAAAGCCGCCGCGATGTTTGGGATGGAAGCCGCGCTTTTTTGCGCTTCGGGTACCATGACCAACCAAATCGCTATCAGGGTACATACCCGCCCCGGCAGTGAGGTGATTTGTGACAAATTCTCGCATATATATCTCTACGAAGGCGGCGGCGTGGCGCTCAATTCGTTCAGCTCGGTCAAACTCCTCGACGGCGACCGTGGCCGCCTCAACGCCGCCCAAGTGGCCGCTGCTATCAACAATCCCGACGACGTACACGCCCCCGTAACGCGCCTCGTATCGCTCGAAAACACCATGAACAAAGGCGGTGGCTGCTACTACCAAAGTACTGATATTGAAGCGATTCGAGGTGTTTGCAAGCAACATAACCTTGCCTTGCACCTCGACGGAGCGCGGCTGTTCAATGCCCTCGTCGAAACGGGTGAATCGCCTGCGGTGTACGGGAGTTTGTTTGACAGTATCAGTATTTGTTTGTCCAAAGGATTGGGCTGCCCCGTGGGGTCGCTGCTGTTGGGGAGTCGAGATTTTATCAAACAAGCCCGTAGGGTTCGCAAAGTGATGGGGGGAGGTTGGCGACAAGCGGGCTTTTTGGCTGGTGCGGGCATCTATGCCCTCGACCACCACGTAGCACGCCTCCGCGACGACCACGCACGAGCGCGCGCCCTCGGCCACATCCTCGCCAAACGCCCCGAAATAGAAGAAATTTACCCGATAGATACCAACATCGTCATTTGTCGCCTTCCCGATACACTCCCCGCCACCGACTACGTGGCGCAGTTGGCCGCCCAAAACATCAGAGCCGTTACGTTTGGCAAAAATTTGGTACGATTTGTGACACACCTCGATTTTACCGACCAACACCTTGATTTTTTTGAGAAAAAGTTATCTAACGGCTAAAAAACACGTATTTCTACGCTATGATGACGTCAAAAAAGTTGGCACTTTTGTTGCTGTAAAAATAGTTAGACACAGTCCCAACTATTTTGAAGTTTTGTGCGTCTTGTCAATGTGACAAAAGTCATAGCGTAAGTAGATTTTTGACAAGAAATTGCAACAAATCACACAGATTACCGTTTATTAGCTTAACAATTATTTCTCAACCATCAATTAGTATCGCCATGAAGAAAGTGGTCAAGTTGCTGTCAGTGGCCTTAGCAGTGGGCGCGGCAGTCTATACTTACAAAAAACTACAAGCCAAAAAAGCATGAGGTTAAAAAGTAAGTCTCGGTCCAGTTAGCCGAAAGTACGTACAGGTACTTTCGGCTTTTTTTATGGCTCAAATACTCAAACCGCGACAATCCACGTCCAAGCGACTACACAACGCCTGTACGTCAAATGAGCAAGCGTTCAATTTGGCGTTTCGGCCCAGAATCTCTCTCGCTTGTTTTTCGAGTTCGTTGGCTTCATTGATAGCCCCCTGCGTTCTTTTTATTTCACTCTGCATTGCATACACATTGGCGGCCTCGGCACTCGTATCCATGCCCATCAGTTGCCAGTACGCGATGGCCCGCGAGAAGCTGTCGGTGGCCGAAATCCAATGGGCCGAGCCAGAAAAATACAAAGCCTGTCCCAACAGGTAGTGGTACATGCCCATCAGGTGTTTTTGGGCTTTGGGGTTTTGGTAAATCATGCGGCTCTCCACTTGAATACGGGCGAGCGTATTGAGGGCAGTATCGTACCGACCGTGGCGAATCTGTGAGCAAGCCGTGCATTTTAGGCACTTAAAAATATACAATTCTCGCTCCGAGGCGGGACATTCGAGGGTTTTGACAAAGCCATAGTACTCTTGCAATTTTTGGACGTCGTAACAACTGGCGTAAGAAAGGTACGATGCCCGATAAGGAAACACCTGTGTAGCGGTCAAAATTTGACGGTCTTCTACTTCTTCGATAGACGCTCGAAACGCCTCGCAAGCCTCTTGGGCTTCTTTTTTCTTGCCCGATGCCCATGCCGTTTTCATGAGGGTTTCTCGGAGGTAGAGCAATTGCTCGCGCAGGGCGTCGCTAAGGCGAAGCTGCTTGCTAAGGTGGTCGTTGAAAATTGACGTCACCTGCAAGAGTTTGCTGGTCAGGTCAATCGTAAAAAGAACCGTTTGGTCGTATTTGAACGAGTTGTTGTAGTTTTGAAGAAAATGCGCGTCCAAAAAATCTTCGAGGTGATGTTGGGCAAAAAAAGTGAGTTCTTGAATCCGCAACTGCTGTTCGGTCACGATGCGCGTCATCTCGTCGGGCGTAAGGTTTTTGGAGAGCAATTGTTTTTCGTTCTCAAAAATGCCGTAAGCCAGCAAAGTTGCCCTTGGACCAATGTATCTCCACGAACTGGCCTGCTGCTTTTTGTCGCTAACGATACGCTCCACCGACGCCAAGGCAAAAGCCTCCTTTTGATTTTCGCTGCCTTTGGGAGGCGTACCTGCCCATTTTTCGAGCTGCTCAAAAGTGCTGATGTAGGGCATCTCCAACGCCCTACTCACCAACAAGCACAGCGAATCGAGCGTTTTGAGGTCGTATCGTTGGCCTGAAATTGAGCTTCTGATTTGGCTAAAGCTCTTCATCAACGTAGATTTTGCACTCGCAATGCACTCACCCGCTTGCTTGGCTTCGGCGATGTTTTGCGTAAACCACGCATCCTGCTCCTTTTGCGACGGTCGCGCCAAAGGATTGTTGGCAATGGCTTGATTGAGCATGAGTTTCAGCAAACTCATGTAAAAAGATTCTCGTACAGGGTTAGAG
>JALOLW010000126.1 GCA_025455795.1 Spirosomataceae bacterium | reverse complement strand
GATTTATGTGGTATTTTTGGCTTGGTGCTATCAGTATCACTTTGTCGAAATCAACAACGCCTACCTGTACTGGTTATTGTTGTTTGTCGCCGAGGACTTCGTTTTTTACGTCTTGCACGTAGTAGATCATTACTGTCGTTTTTTTTGGGCAGTACACGTCACGCACCATTCTTCGGAATACTTCAACCTCACCACGGGCTTTCGGTCGTCGGTGTTTCAGCCCTTGTATCGGTTTGTGTATTTTATTCCCTTGGTATTGGTGGGGTTCAAGCCCGCCGATATTATATTGATGTACGCCATTACGCAGACGTATGGCATCATCGTTCATACCAATTACTTTGGCAAAATGGCTTGGTTGGGTTGGCTGCGCTACATTTTTGTCACGCCCTCGCACCATCGGGTACATCATGCGTCTAATGTGGCCTACCTTGACAAAAACATGGGGATGTGCCTAATCGTGTGGGATAGGCTCTTTGGGACGTTTCAGGAAGAACTCGATGACGAACCTATACGCTATGGTTTGACCAAACCTCTTGATGACAACGGCCTAACCAATACCATTTTTCACGAATGGAAAGCCATTTTCAAAGATTTACAACGTCCCATCGGGTGGACGACCAAAATCAAGTATTTGCTCAGTCCACCGGGCTGGTCACACGATGGCAGTAGCCTGACCAGTAACCAGTTACGAGAACAAATGAAACAGAAAAATTCAGCAGGTTTTTAGACACGCTGCTTTGACAAAAACAAAAAACCGCCTCAGCCGTAAGTTGAGGCGGTTTTTTTGTGAAATCAATTTTCTTAACGAGCGTTCATTGGCACAAAATCCCGCAGCGGTGCGCCCGTGTAAATCTGTCTTGGACGACCGATAGGCTCTTTGTTGGCACGCATTTCTTTCCACTGCGCAATCCATCCAGGCAAACGCCCCAGTGCAAACATCACCGTAAACATGTTGGTAGGAATCCCGAGCGCACGGTAGATGATGCCGGAGTAGAAGTCCACGTTGGGGTACAACTTACGGCTCACAAAATACTCGTCATGCAGTGCCGCTTCTTCCAATCCCTTGGCGATTTCGAGTACGGGGTCGTTGATACCGAGAGTGCTGAGTACGTCGTCGGCGGCTTTTTTGATGATGCGCGCGCGTGGGTCAAAGTTTTTATAAACGCGGTGTCCAAATCCAAACAAACGGAAACCCGTCGTTTTGGCGTTTTTGGCCATGTCCACGTACTTGGCTACATCGCCGCCGTCGGCTTTGATTTCTTCGAGCATTTCGATTACTTCTTGGTTGGCCCCCCCGTGAAGTGGCCCCCATAATGCGCAAATACCTGCCGAAATAGACGAATAAATATTGGCCTTTGACGAGCCTACCAAACGCACCGTCGAAGTAGAGCAGTTCTGCTCGTGGTCGGCGTGGAGAATGAGGAGTTTGTTGAGGGCTTTGGCTACCACGGGGTCGGGCTTGTACTCTTCCACGGGCAGTGCAAACATCATATTGAGGAAGTTGGAGCAATAGTCCAAATCATTCTTCGGATAGTTGACGGGGTGCCCTTGTGACTTTTTGAACGACCACGTGGCGATTGTGGGCATTTTAGCCAGCAATCGGATGATGTGGTCTTCGGTCTTGTCGGGGGCGTTTTGGTCGTATGAATCAGGATAAAAAGCACTCATGGCACTGACCAGCGACGACAACACGCCCATCGGGTGAGCATTGACCGGGAAGCCCTCGAAGATTTTGCGCATGTCTTCATTGACCAGCGTATGACGACGGATTTTGTTTTCAAAATCATCGTACTGAGCTTGAGTGGGCAGTTCGCCATAAATCAGGAGATACGCTACTTCCAAAAAAGTGGCTTGTTCGGCCAAATCTTCGATCGAATAGCCCCGATATCGGAGAATTCCTTCTTCGCCGTCCAAAAAGGTAATGGCACTCTTGGTAGCACCAGTGTTTTTGTAGCCGCTATCAATGGTGATATAGCCCGACGCATCACGGAGGTTGTTGATGTCAATGGCTTTTTCTTTTTCGCTTCCTTCAAGCGTGGCAAACTCGTAGGTTTTTCCTTCTAATATTAGTTGGGCTTTGTCTGACATGATATAAAATTATGGGTGAATTGGGGTTACAATTTTCCGAAAAATTCTCTAATCTTTCCATATAAACTCTTTTTTTTTTGGAAAGTTAGTATCGAAAGCCTTTTTTCACCTTTATTTTTTCATCCAAGACTTAGAGAGAAGGATAAAATAGGAAGCTCTTCATGTAGCTTTTGGGCTTAAAATGACGCCAAGTTTGATGCTGATATTGAAGGCGATCGGCAATGACTTCGAGAACAGCAGTATTAACGCCCAAGCCTATATGGCTTCCTCGTACTTGAATATTTTGATGAATATCGGTCTCTTGCCGTTCTAAGCACATTTGCCAAGGCACAATGCCATCTTCTTTGGAATAAACGGCCGTCGTAGGCACGGGTGCGGGGTGCGGCAGATCTTCGAGCAAAGTATAATTGATGTCTTTGATTTTTTTACCCCCTGATATGACACTGTAAAGCCAAGCGGCGTTGTTGGGTTCAGTAATACCCCCAAACGGCGACCCCAGCGTAATCACCTGACGGGTAAGATGCGGGCGGGCTTTGGCTAACTGACGGGCAAACACCCCCCCAAGACTCCAACCAATAATACTTACTTGACGGCCTGTTTTGGCGTGTATTTCCTCCATCGTAGCCGAAAGTAGCTCTATATACTCTTCTTTGCCAAAGTTTCTACCCAATCCCCAGTCATATACATCATAGCCGAGTTTTTCAACAAAACTGCGGAGCATGGTCGTTGACGACTTGCTGGCCATAAATCCTGGCAAAATCATCACGGGATGTCCGTCTCCTTTGGGTTGGTGGGTAAGCAGCGACCCGAGCGAATAGGCCATGCCCAACTCAGTCAAAGCGCGGCCTGGCTCACTCAAAAGCCAAAAAAATGAAGGGCGGTTGGGCATATTTACGTACTGACTCATATTAGGTTAGATGATATTGCGTAGCAAAGATTATGAATAAAACTGAATAAAGCCCATGATTGTTCCAAAAAAAATCTTATTTATTCTTCGTATAATTCTTTTTTTGAGAAATCCACCCAAATCGTTAGGATTTTCGCTGTAAAACTGCTACTTTTGCGGCCTCATTTTCAGTTAGTTTACATTTTTTCACAAAAACAATCTCTAAGTATGTTTCAAAAACAGTACGAGATGGTGTTCATTATGACTCCCGTTTTATCTGATCAACAGATGAAGGACACCGTCGAGAAGTTCCGCAAAATCCTTACCGACAACGGTGCGGACTTCGTAAACGAAGAGAATTGGGGCCTAAAAAAACTGGCTTATCCGATTCAAAACAAAAACACTGGTTTTTACCACTTGATGGAATTCAAGGCCGAGCCTTCGGTCATCCAAATCGTTGAGACGGAGTTTCGTCGTGACGAGCGCGTGATGCGCTACTTGACCGTAGCCATGGACAAGCACCACGTAGCGTATGCCGCAAAAAAGCGTAACAAATTAGGAACTACAACCAGCGCCAAGGAGGGGCAGGAAGCATGACACTCGTAAACGAACCCATCGAACGTAACCAAAACCGCAAGAAATATTGCCGTTTTAAGAAAGCAGGTATCAAGTTTATTGACTACAAAGACCCCAATTTCTTGTTGAAGTTGGTCAACGAACAGGGTAAAATTTTGCCCCGCCGCTTGACAGGTACTAGCTTGAAGTATCAACGCAAAGTGGCTCAAGCCATCAAGCGCGCCCGTCACTTGGGCTTGTTGCCATACGTAGGCGACCAATTGAAATAAACCAGTTAAACAGGAAAATAGAAACGAATCATGCAAATCATTTTGAAAACCGATATAGCTGGTTTGGGTTACAAAAACGACATCGTTGACGTCAAGCCAGGCTACGGTCGCAATTACCTCATTCCACAAGGATATGCAGACATGGCGACCGCCTCAAACAAGAAGCAGTTGGCCGAGAACTTGAAGCAGGCTGCTCACAAGGCCGAAAAAATCAAGAAAGACGCCGAAGAATTGGCAGCAGCCATCGGCGAAACCGTCATTGAGATTGCGATGAAAACGGGCGAAAGCGGCAAAATCTTTGGCCGTGTCACCAGCATCCAAATCTCTGATGCACTCAAAACCAAAGGCTTTGAAGTAGATCGCAAAAAAATCGCAGTAGAAGACGTGAAGGTTGTAGGTACTTACAAAGCACTCCTCGACTTGCACAAAGAAGTGAAGCACACTTTGACCGTGAGCGTCATCTCGGAAGCTTAAGCCTTCAACTGTTAATTTGATAAGGTCATAAAAAACCCCTGACGAACAATTGTTTGTCAGGGGTTTTTTATGGTTTTGTCATCAGTCATTCACTACTTCTTCTTCCTTCTTTTTGACAGTGATGTGCAAGCCATCTGCCCCTTCTTCGTGGTCGGCCAAGAGTACGTCGCCTTCGCGCAGATCGCCTTTGAGAATTTCTTCGGCTACGGGGTCTTCGAGGTATTTCTGAATCGCGCGGTTGAGTGGACGCGCCCCGTACTGCTGGTCGTAGCCTTTTTCTGACAAAAAATCCTTGGCTTTTTCGGTCAGCTCGACTTGATAGCCCAATGAAGTGATGCGTACAAAAAGTTTGCTCAACGAAATATCAATGATGCGGTGAATATCTTCGCGTTGGAGAGAATTGAAAACGATCACATCATCCAAGCGGTTTAAGAACTCCGGAGAAAATGCCTTCCGAAGTGCGCTTTGGATGGTACTCTTCATGATGTCGTCTTGGTTTTCGGACTTGGCCTTGGTGGCAAAACCGATACCCGCGCCAAAATCTTTCAGGTCACGTACCCCAATGTTTGAAGTCATGATAATGATGGTATTTCGGAAATCTACCCTGCGGCCCAAGCCGTCGGTCAAGATGCCATCGTCGAGAACTTGGAGCAAAATATTGAACACATCGGGGTGTGCTTTTTCGATTTCGTCCAACAGCACCACGCTGTACGGTTTACGACGAATTTTCTCAGTAAGTTGGCCGCCTTCTTCGTAGCCCACGTAGCCCGGAGGCGCACCAATAAGCCGCGACACGCTGAATTTTTCCATGTACTCGCTCATGTCTATGCGTACAAGCGCGTCTTCTTTATCAAACAAGTACGTAGCGAGGACTTTAGCCAACTCGGTTTTGCCCACACCCGTAGGACCTAAGAAAATAAACGAACCGATGGGTTTCTTGGGGTCTTTCAAGCCCACGCGGGTACGCTGAATGGCCTTGGTGAGTTTTTCGATGGCACTGTCTTGGCCTATCACGCGGCCTTTGAGCTGCTCGCCCATGCCGAGAAGTTTTTGACCTTCATTTTGCGCCACCCGATTGACAGGAATCCCCGTCATCATTGCCACCACCTCGGCCACGTTTTCTTCGGTGACTGTGTAGCGACGGCGTTTGGTTTCTTCTTCCCACTCCACTTTGGCGCGTTCGAGCTGTTCGATGAGCTTTTTCTCGCGGTCGCGGAGTTGGGCGGCTTCCTCGTATTTTTGGCTTTTAACCACCAAATTTTTCTGCTTTTTGACTTCTTCAATTTGGTTTTCCAAAATCACAATTCCTTCTGGTACGGAGATATTGGAAATGTGTACCCGCGCTCCTACCTCGTCCATGACATCAATGGCCTTGTCGGGCAGGAAGCGGTCGGTGATGTACCGTTCCGAGAGTTTGACCGCCTGCTCTATGGCATCTGCGGTATAGGCTACGTGGTGGTGGTCTTCGTACTTATCCTTGATGTTGTTGAGGATTTCGATGGTTTCGTCCACCGAAGGAGCGTCCACCATCACAATTTGGAAACGACGCGCCAACGCGCCGTCTTTTTCGATGTACTGACGGTACTCGTCGAGGGTAGTAGCACCGATACATTGGATGTCGCCACGGGCGAGGGCGGGCTTAAACATATTGGAAGCATCGAGGCTGCCTGATGCGCCCCCTGCCCCTACGATGGTGTGCAACTCGTCAATGAACAAAATCACTTCGGGCGATTTTTCCAACTCGTTCATTACGGCTTTCATGCGTTCTTCAAACTGCCCACGGTATTTGGTGCCAGCCACCAACGACGCCAAGTCGAGGGTAACAACACGCTTGCCAAACAGCACGCGCGAGACTTTCTTTTGAACGATACGCAACGCCAAACCTTCGGCGATGGCGGTTTTACCTACGCCCGGTTCGCCGATAAGCACGGGGTTGTTTTTCTTGCGGCGGCTCAGTATTTGGGCTACGCGCTCGATTTCTTTTTCTCGCCCAACAATCGGGTCGAGTTTGCCGAGTTCGGCCATTTTGGTGAGGTCCCTGCCAAAGTTGTCTAAGACAGGAGTGCGCGATTTTTCGGCACTTTTGGGATCTTTTCCTTGCTGTGCGCCACCGCCAAACATACCGCTCCGCTCATCGTCGTCGTCGGCTTCGGCAGCAGCACGTGGTGTGATGCCTGATGATTGATACTCTAACATTTCTTTAACGATTTCGTAATTGACATTAAATTTAGACAAAACCTGCGAGGCCAAGTTGTCGGGGTCGCGCAAGATAGATAACAGCAAATGCTCGGTGCCAATCAGCGGGCTTTTGAAAATTTTAGCCTCCAAATACGTGATTTTGAGGGTTTTTTCTGATTGACGGGTAAGGGGGATGTTGGCTAAGTTTTTGATGTTGTTGGTGGCAGTCCCTTTGGTCACTTGCTCGATGGTGATGCGAAGTTCGTCGAGCGATATGCCGAGTTTTTTGAGGAGAGCCAGTGCTACACCGTCGCCTTCTCGAATCATCCCCAGTAGAAAGTGTTCTGTGCCGATGTAGTCATGTCCGAGGCGCAGGGCTTCTTCTCGGCTGAATGAGATGACTTCTTTGACGCGGTTAGAAAATTTTGCTTCCATATATAATGGTTGTTGTACGCGATTGGTCTTGATTGTTTAACGAATTCTTGTCGTTGTTCGTTCAATGTAAAATTTGGCTTCTGTTCCCTGACACATCAGCAGATCCAAGATACTAAGATGCGGGACAAATACTTCCCCAAAGTTTTGTTTGTAAACTACTTGTGTCTCCAAAATGTTGCCTAAATCGCTTTTTTTAGGGTGTATCTGTGAGCGTGCGTCAAATTGGCCGCTTTCGGGCTTGGCTTGGTACGATTGTGTCATATTGAGGCGTGGGTTGAGGCGAAGCCATTTCAGACACAATGTCAGTATTTCTGCGTTTAAATCAAACAAAAACGTCGTTTTTTTCTTCAAAATATTTTCAACATCAGCGGCCAAGTACTCAAAATACGGAGCTTTGGCGTAGGCGGCTACGATGGCTCCCCAGTGCTGTTTGACCCAGTTTTGGGTGTAGTCTATTTGTACTTCGCGCATCGGGATTCTGTGACCGCCGTGTACGACGGGTACAATCAAGTTTTCTACTCCGTTGGCGGTCAAGATTCGGCAGCGATTGCGGTAAGTTTGTTTGACAAAATGCTCATAAACTTCAACCTGTACGTCCTGAAACTGCGCCATTAGGGCAAAATACGACACCGACGGCCAATATTGCGATTCTATCAGTAATGTCAATGTGTGCTGTTGAAATGGTGATAATTCAAATTAAAGAATTTTTGGTCTATCATCCAAAAAAACACTCAAAACATCATTTGATTAACAGTCTTAGCCCGTTGGTTGTTATGTCTGAAAAATATTTACACAAAACTGTATTTTACCGAATCTTCTTACATGAATTCTTCTCTCCGCCGTTTTGGGCCTTTTGGGGTAGCAGCACTTTTGATAAGCTGTATCAATGCTTGTGAAGTATCCAACGAGCAGATGACCGCCAAAACCTATTGCAGTTCGTGTCACGCTTTTCCCGAACCCAACTTGTTAGACAAAAAAACTTGGAAGGAACATACCCTTCCCAAAATGGCCGTTTGGCTGGGGCTAACACCAGTGGATACGTTGTTGAAAGGGCAGCCTTTTGAAGATATTGAAGCCATCAAAAAATCGGGAGCAATAGCGCAGACACCGATGATGAGTCAAGAAACTTGGCAGAAGATTGTGGATTATTACGTCAAAAATGCGCCAGAAAAACTACCAGCACTCCCCCCCCAAAACTACAAGAATTTGGAAGAGGGTTTTGGGATTGAACCCGCGCCTTTTCAACCTGCTGCGAGTGTGACGATGCTTTCCTACCAGCCCACGCTCAAAAAACTCTTGGTGGGCAATCGAGAAGGAAAAATGTACGTACTCGACCGTTGGCAAAAACAATACGAACACCAATTTGAAAGTGCGCCTTCGATGGCTTCGGTGAATAAAAATGGTACTATCAACGTCACTGTGATGGGGTTTATGGAACCCAACAACGGCTACGAAGGCAAACTTTACCAAATGTCGCCTAAGGCAGGTTGGCTTACGATGCCTGTGTTGTCGGGTTTACAGCGACCCGTGGGTTTTGTCCAAGCTGACTTAAACCGTGACCAACGTGATGATTTTGTGGTGAGTAACTTTGGGTATTTGATGGGCAAACTTTCGCTGTATGAACAACTTCCCGACAACTCATACCAAGAACGGCTTATTTACAACGTGCCAGGGGCGTTGCAAACAACGGTAGGAGATTTTGACGGCAACGGTCGCACCGATTTGATGGTATTGATGGCGCAGGGAAACGAAGGTGTTTTTGTGTTTTACAACAAACCCAATGGCCGTTGGGACATGGAGCAGGTGTTGCGTTTCCCGCCCGCTTTTGGCAGTAGCTACATGGAAGCGACAGACTTCGACAAAGACGGTGATAAGGATTTGCTCATTGCCAACGGTGACAACGGCGACTATTCGATTGTCCTCAAACCTTATCACGGCATACGGGTCTATCTCAACGACGGTACCAACCACTTCAAAGAATCCTTCTTTTTTCCGATGTACGGAGCGACCAAAGCCCTCGCCCGTGATTTTGACCGAGATGGCGACATGGACATTGCAGCCATTGCGTATTTTGCCCATTATACCCAACCCAACTATCACAATTTTGTCTGGCTACGCAACGACGGGCCGAAGGGTTTTGTACCGTTTGGTTCAACCAAAACCAACGCTGGTCGGTGGCTGGTGATGGAGGCTTTTGATGGCGACAACGATGGCGATGATGACCTTGTCTTGGGTTCGTGTATCAATACGCCCCTCGAAGTACCCGCCAAAGTACGACAACAATGGGAAAATAAAGGAACAGCCGTGATGTGGATAGAAAACCACCTAAAAAGATAAGAGTAGCGGAATGTTTCCGCTACTCTTAATGAGGGTTGGCAGCGACAGTGTCACTACAAACACCTATTCACTTTTTAACCTTGTTTTACTTTCTTTTGTACGTTCTCTGACAATTTTTGTGGTACGTATATTCAACCTCACCCTAAATCCCTCTCCTGTCAGGAGAGGGACTATGTATTGCCCCCTTCTCCTGGCAGG
>JALOLW010000125.1 GCA_025455795.1 Spirosomataceae bacterium | reverse complement strand
CACTGTAAAGATTGTGATTTTCCATATCGCAATAATAGGCGTTTCGACCATGTTTTACAAATTCATAGCAAATCCACTAAAATTGTCAGAGCACCAATTCAATAAAATGTTTCAGAAACACTTTGGCATGACCCCCAAAAAATACCAAATGGAATATTACGGTTCTATCAACAAAAGAATCAACAAAACAGCCCGCCAGCAAGGCTGACGGGCTAATAGAAAGGATTGTGAAAAGAACAAATGCCCAACAAGTCGTTTTAGGCGGTGATACTGATGCTCAAAGTCACCAGATAACCAATCGCTTACCTCACCGCACGTTTTGGCTTTTGAGCATCTGCCCGATGCTATTGACCAAGAAAATAGAGGCTTCGATTTCGTCTTTGCGAATCGCTACGCTTTCGATATTGAACCCAAACGGAATCTGTTTCTCTACGCAGTAAGCGATGATGTCTTCGGCAATGTTCAGGCAAAGCTGTACCGATTTTTCCAAAATATTTTCGGCGGCGAGCAGTTCGTCTTTGATAGCATCGGGAATGTGGATGCCGAGCCACTCCATGAATTGGAGGGTTTTGCGCGAGCCACAAGTTGCTATCGTAAAAATCATCGTGGGCATTTCGCGGTTTTCGGCTTGACAGGTACTTGCTACGGCGTTTAGCACTTGTTTGGCGTACTCTACGTTGAACACGCACTGTGACACAAAAAACGAAACCCCGTGGTTCATTTTGTCGAGAATGCGCTTGTCTTCGTCGTTGAGGATAGCGTGCCGCTCTGGAATCATAATCGCCCCAATCACCGAGGCTTCTTGGTACCGCTGCCAAATACGATAGGCTTCGGGTAAACTCGTAATGGGTTGAAAATCGGGCGCGGGTACGCCCACAAACACGGGCGCGAAATTGTTTTGTACCACCTCATCTACCCACATAGATAGTTCGTCGGGGGTGTATTTGCCCGCAGGGCGGTAGATGATTTTGGGAAGGTCTAACGATTGGAGGTGATTTTTGGTAAACTCCAACGGGTCCAGGGCGGTGATGAAAGGAAAGGGACGTTCTTCGTTGGTACGCGCCGATTCGTCTTGGACATCATACACGATAAGTGCGTCTATATCAAGATCATAGAGTCGTGCCAATGTCTTTTCGGCGATTTCTTTGACTCTTTCTGGCTCGGTGTGTGACTTGGGCGGAGTGATACCATAGACCAACACGCCCGACTGCTTTGATTTGATTTTGTCTAAAAACATCTTTTATAAAAAAATAAGAGCCGCAAAGGTAGGCGGCTCTTATCATTTTTACAAACTACATTTACTACTACTTATCTCCCGCCTTTTTCTCCGTCGAAGCGGGTGCAAACATCGGACTGTTTTCGTTGCCACCCGACATCAAATAGGCCATCAAGTCTTTGAACTCATCTTCGTTGAGGCTATTGATAAGCCCCGTAAACATGATCGAAACGCCCGAATATTTGGCCGAAAGCACATTTTTCTTCGGTACTTTTTCGAGGGTTTCGGGGGCATAAGGGTTTTGAGAAACGTAGTAAAAATTCTTGTCCTCATTGACCAATCGCCCTACAACCGACGTGCCATTTTTGAGGCTATACTGCGTAGCAGCGTACTGGTCGGAGATGGCTTTGTTGGGGTCCACGATAGCCTCCACCATGTCTTTGGCCGAAAAACGGGTGTAAAGCTGCGTCAAATCGGGGCCAATCGCACCGCCCTCACCTTTCATGGTATGGCATACAATACAGGTCGTGGCCGAATACATCTCTTTGCCTTGTTTGAAATTGCGTCCCGTGAGACCTGCTTCTACGGCGGGGAGAGCATTTTCCAATCGCCAGAAGCGACCCGGGCCTTTGGGCATGATACCTGAAATGAGGTCGTTGCCGTTTTTACTCAAAATATCACCTCCTGACAATTTATCAAAATACGCTTTTTTGTCGGCAGCGACGTGATTGAGGGCCAATTTACGCGCCCGGTCAAGGAAGCCCACGTAACTGCGACCGCCTTTGTAGTTGAATGCCTCTCTAAACCATTTGAAATAAGTTTCTTGGGTTTGAGGAGTCCAGCCCGTTTTGGCCAAGCTCAACATCGTAGCGTAGTACGTATGCTGGGCAGGTGGTACTTTGGCCAACATGGCCGCGATGTCGCCACCGTACTGTTGGCTTCTCATAATCAGGTCGTTGGAAGCCGTGGCAGTTTCTTCACGGAGCGCATTGGCACCAGCTTCTTCTTTGACGGCCATGAGGGCGAGCGTTCTTTCTATCACTTTGGGGGCTTCGAGATAAATGAGGGCTTTGCTCAAAGCACGATTCAGGTGGGCGTTGTTGGCAGGATAATACGAATTCAAGTACGCAATCAACTTGGGCTTGATGGTGGCGTCGGGCTGGCCCATCCGCAAAAACACCAACTCAAACGCCCGCAAGATGTCCAATTGCTGCGGCTGCGTGAGGGCTTTGTAGTTAACGCTCATCAAGGCGTTCAAAATAGCGTTTTTCTGGTCGGCTTTGCCTTGACGGGTCAGCCCAATCATGGCGTTGATGAGGGCTACGGGGTCTTTTTCTTTCAAAGCGCGGTCTTGCCAATCGGCCACGGGCTGATGCTCCAACGCGATACGCGCGGCGTAGCGCACGAAGCGGTCGGGGTTGTTGAGGTGCGGCCAAGCGGCAGCCACTGCCCCTTTGTCGGGGTTTTCAGAATGGTATTTCTCCAAACTTCTCCGCAACGTATTGGCCTGACTGACAGGTGCGGCGGCTACGGGCGCGGTACTCTCGCTACCTGTGTAAGTGACACGGTACAAATCTGACTCTAAACGACGGCCACCCGTCAAGAAATACAGCGCACCGTCGGGGCCGATGACACCGTCGGTGAGGGGCAGTGGTAAGCCCGACAAAAACTCGGTGCGGTCGGCGGTGTAAGTCGAGCCAGAGGGCTTTAGATGAATGGCGTGTACAATACCGAAACTCCAGTCAAACGCCAACAAGGTACTTTTGTATTTGGCGGGAAACTTGGCGTCTTTGAGGTGAATCAGGTTGGTAGGTGAGCCTTGACCGATGTTGATAACGGGCGGCAGGTTGTCGGGAAACGTAGGCGACCACTTGCTGTTGCCCGTGCGCCAGCCAAACTCGCTGCCGCTTGTAGCGTGGCAGATGCGCGTGGGGCGGTACCACGGCAAGCCAAAATCCCACTCCATATCGGCGTCATAGACAAACAAATCGCCGACTTCGTTGTAGGCAATGTCAAACGCATTGCGGTAGCCCGCGCTAATCAACTCAAACCGCTTTCCTTCGGGGTCGGTAGTAGCAATCCAGCCACCAGGCGCCATGCGGTCGTTGGCGTGGCCACGCGGGTCTTTGATGAGCGGGAACAATTGGTCTTCCTGCCAGTTTTTGGGCAGTCTGTGCCAGTCCATGCTTGGTACGTCAGTATGGTTGCCAGAAATCACGACCAACGATTTTTTGTCGGGCGAAAGAATGATGCTGTGCGGTCCGTGTTCGCCATCGCCCACCATTGCTTTGAGGAGCGTAAGTTTGTCAAATTGGTCGTCGCCGTCAGTATCTTGGAGGCGATAAAGACCGCTTTGGCGCGTAAACGAGCGGTTGTTTTTACTGTTGTTAATCATCACATAAAGGCTATTGAACGCATACAGCAGGCCGTTGGCGTAGCCCATGCCAAGCGTATCAATGTTAGCCCCTTTGCCGATGGTCAATTTTTGGGCTGGCGAAGCAGGACCACCGCCCGCCGCAGGAATACTCATGCGGTACAACGCCCCAAATTGGTCGGAAGCAATCAAACGACCTTTGTCGTCGAAGGTCATGGCTACCCACGAGCCTTGCTTGTTTTCGGAAGGGCTATAAAGGTGTTCCGCCTTAAAATCAGGTTGCAAGCGCAATTTTTCGGCTTTGGGATTATCACGTCCCGTGACAGCAGGCTCGGTTTTTCGGGTAAGGGTAAAGGAGGCGACCAAAATGGTCAGTCCCAATGCCGCCAAAACGACCTGAATGGATTTGAAATTTGACTTCATGATTTTAGGTTTTGTGGAAAAATGACAAAAGAACAGCTTCTTGGGTATCTCACTTCAAGAACTATCAAGGGTTTTTGTTAAAAGTACGAACAATTTTCTTTCCTACTATTTTTCAAGGATTAGAATAGACACTAAGTAGTATTGAGAAAATAGTATTGTGTATTGAGATTTAAATAGTACACTCATTTTCAATGCTTTACTTTTGTATTTTTTATCTCAATACTATCAACTAAATACGCTGTACTACTTACGCTCAAAAACTCAAAAATGTGGCCTGCTTTGACACAGGCCACGGGTATTTTGGGTTTGGGTGATTATGGAGGTTAGAAATTAGGACTCAAATCTGCCTCAGCGGCAGGAAGGCCATAATAAGGGGTGATGAGCGTAAAAGCATCGCTTGGCACAAAACCCGCATCTGGGAAATAATAACGAGCCTTGTTGGCTTTTACTCGGTCGCCGTAGGCTTTGATGACACTTTCGAGACGGCCTGTACGCACCAAGTCGTGCAAACGCTTCGACTCAAACGCCAACTCTACTCTACGTTCTTGATACACCGCATCACGAAGTGCGGTTTGGGTAGTGGCAGTCGTGTTGGCCAGTCCCGCACGGGTCCGAACTTGGTTGAGGAAAGGAGCGGCATCGGTCAATTTATTTTGTTCAATCAATGCTTCTGCCAAGAACAACAGCACCTCTGAATAGCGATAGATGGGCCAATTCATGCCGTGGTTGTTGTGCAGGGCGTGCGGTCTTGCGTACTTTTTGATGTAGGGAAAGGTTTTGTTGACGTGCAACGCGCCCCCCAATGTAATAGTGCCAATCGTGGCATCTTTGCGTTTATCGCCTGTTTCGTAGGCTTCTATCAAATCGGGCGTAGGGATGTTGTTGCCTTCTCCCGATAAGGGTTGAGGGTTTGTCGTTCCCGTGATGGTGACAAGCTCTGCCGCAGAGATAGGAAAAGGAAGCATACTGTACAAAAACGTTCCGTTGAGTCCCTGAGAACCTTCTAAGTATTGTACTTCAAAGACCGATTCTCTGGTGTTTTTGTTACTTGTACTGTTAGAAAACGCATCGGCATAGTTGGGCATGAGGCTATACTCTCCACTGGTCACTACGGCCCGAAGGAGGGTTTCTGCATCGGCCCATTTTTTCTGAATCATATAAACATTGGCCAACAAAGTACGAGCAGCCCCCGAAGTAGCACGACCCGCTTCTTGCGCGGATTTTGCGGGTAGCAAACCAATCGCCTCCGTGGCATCTTTGATGATTTGAGCGTACAACTGCTCGCCTGTACCAAGCGCCGCCGCCGCTTCTGCCCGCCCACCCACGGGGGTTAGTTGGAGGGGACCACGGTTGAAGTAGCGCGCTATTTCCAAATAAGCCAAAGCTCTCAGAAACAATGCTTGCCCTTTTACATTCCTTTTGGTAGCATCCGGAATCGAGGCGGCATCAATCAACGCCAATACTTGATTGGCACGGGCAATGATGAGGTAATTTTGACGATAGGCTGTCAAAACGTTACCGTTGGTGGTGATACCATTGGCCGTAGGTACGTTGAAATCAGCCAAGTTGGATTGGTTTTCAGTCGCACCAAACAAAATGTTACGCACGTAGCGTGCATTGTCCGAATGTTGCTCGGAAAGCAAATGCGAGTTGATGTTGTGAAGTGCCCGTAGCGGCACGTACGCGCTATTGACAGCTTGGATAAAATCAGACTCGGTTTTGAAGAAAGTAACCGAACTCAACGCAGTTTCTGGCGTAACGGTCAGAAAGTCTTCGCTACAACTAAATGCACTCAGACTCAGAGCAATAGAAAATATGATTGATTTTTTCATGGTTCTTAGAAGTTAAAGTTTACACCAATCGTTGAAGTGCGTGGCACAGGGTAGTTGAACAAATCCACGCCAGGGCTGAGGTTTCCGCCGTCGCCCTGACCGTTTTGCTGCGCACTTGTTTCAGGATTCGAGCCACCCCAGTAGTTGGTAAACACCAACGCCTGTTGGATAGAAGCGTACACCCGAGCCGAACGGAAGAGTTTGTTTTTCTTGTTGATGGTGTAGCCCAACGTGATGTTTTTGATGGTAAAGAATGACGCATCCGCCACAAAACGGCTATTTTGCCAGTCACGCTCAATACCCGTCGCCGTACCGCCACCCACGGTTGTACCGTAGAATCCTTTGCCTGGATTGGCCTCTGATCGGAAGCGATATTTGACTTCCCGGTGAAGGTTGAACACCCCATCAAGGTTGGCTGTGCTGTACAAGTGACGTACCCAAAGCTGATTGCCTTGCGACCCCGAACCAACTACGCTAAAATCAAAGTTACCATAGTTTAAATTGGTGGTGATGCCGTAAGTAAAATCAGGGAACGGATTGCCCAAGATAGTGCGGTCGTCTCTGTCGCCACCGTTGGTAAGCACACCGTCACCGTTGACGTCCACGAGTTTGATAGTGCCTACAAATGAGCGACCAGGTACCACAGGGTTGCTTTTGAGGTCGGCTTCGTTCATGTAAACGCCATTGGCCAAGTGTCCGTAAAATTGTCCGAAGGGTCGGCCTACTTGTGTAATGTGGTGCAAGCCATACACCCGGTCAATTCCGTCGGCGAGGGCAACGACTCGGTTGCGGTTGAACGAGATGTTTGAGTTTACACTCCACTTCAATTTTCCACGGTCAAGAATACGGGTATTCAAAGAAAATTCGTGTCCCCAGAATTTGATTTCACCGATGTTGTCATTGAAGTTGGTAAAGCCAGATTCTTGTGGGATTTGTACCGCAAACAGCAAGTTGGTGGTGTTTTTGGTATAATAATCATACGTCAATTGGAAACGGTCATTGAGGAAACCTAAGTCAAAACCAATATCCAACTGACGGGTTGTTTCCCAACCGAGGTTGGGGTTGGCAAGGGATGTTACGGCGGCGCCAGGGGCTACGTTGTTTCCAAAGACGGCATTGACGGTATTGTTGATAAGGGCGTATTGGGTGTAGTTACCGATGTTGTTGTTACCCGTTACTCCCAAACTTGCCCTCAATTTCGCAAAAGAGATTTTGTCAAAATTCTTCATGAAAGCTTCGTCAGACACTACCCAACCTGCCGACAGCGACGGGAATGTTCCCCAACGGTTGTTAGACCCAAAGCGAGAAGAACCATCCCGACGAATAGAAGCGGTAAAGAGATACTTGCCTTTGTAGTTGTAAGACAAACGAGAAAGCAAAGAAGTCAATGCCCACTCTTGTACGTTGCTCAAAGTGCCACCACGTGCTATATTGATAGCTCCTTGAATGGTAGGAAGGCGGTCGTCGGAGTAAGTATCCGCTTGGATACGGCTTGCTTCGGCACGGAAACTTTGGTTGGTATAACCTGCCAACAATTCAAAGTTGTGGTTGTTGAATGATTTGGTGTATGTCGCTAAGTTTTCGTTCAACCAACCAAAATTGTCAGTAGCTTCTCGTATCGAAACCGCCGTCACAGGCACTGCAGTATTGATGGCACTGGTCGCCGTAGAGGGGTTAAAGAAAAAGAACTTCTGATTGAGTAACTCCACGTTGAAGGTTGATTTCAAGGTCAAACCCTTGATGGGACTGTACGCAATATAAGCGTTTGATAGAATGTTGGTTTGCTTGGTTTCATTGACCAACTCATTGGCCGCTCTTACCCAGTTGGGATACGCGAAGATATTGCCCGTGCTTGATGGGAAACGATTGAAAAGCGTCAGCTCGCCTTTATCATCTCGAATAGGCATGACAGGCCAGGTGTGGATGGCATTGAACAAAATACCCGTACCACGGTCACCGTCGGTACGTGGCGTATTGTCAAACACGTACTGCGGAGCAATGTTCAATCCAATCGTTACTTTGTCTGACACCTTGTACTCGCTGTTGAGACGAAGTGCGTAGCGTTGGTATTTGGTGTTGATGACAACGCCCTCTTGGTTGAATACACCCGCCACCAGTGAAGTGCTTACCCGGTCTTTGTTGGAAGTCAAGGTCAGGTTGTAGCTTTGTACGGGAGCACGACGAAGCACGGCATCGTACCAGTCGTTGTTTTTGCCTTCATATTGCGATGGATTTTGAAATTCGATGGGTACGGGTTGTTTGGCATCTTCGTAGTATTCTTTTTTGAACTGCGCAAACTCAACCGCGTCCATCATCTCAAAACGCCCCTTTTTCGGCACTACTTGGCTACCCGTAAACACGTTAAAGCTCACGTTGGTTTGCCCAGATTTACCTCTTTTGGTGGTGATAAGCACGACCCCGTTGGCCGCCCGCGAACCATAAAGAGAGGTAGAGGCGGCATCTTTCAAAATCGAAATATCTTCAATTTCATCAGGGTTGAGCGCGCCGATATTGCCCGTGATAGGAAAACCATCCACGACGTAAAGTGGCTCGCTACCACCCGACACCGAAAGTTGTCCCCTGATACGGACGTTCATCCCCTGGCCTGGTCGGCCCGTTGTTTGGTTGATTTGAACCCCAGCCACTTGCCCTTGAAGTTTCTGGGCTATTTGCGATACGGGGATGTCTTTGATTTCTTTGGCACTGATGGTCTGAACGGCCCCAGTTACCTCCTTCTTTACTTGGCTACCGTAGCCCACTACCACCACCTCGTTGAGGATTTTATTGTCCACACTAAGCGTGACATCAATGGTGCTTTGATTGCCTACGGCTACTTCTTTGGCCGTATAGCCTACAAAACTAAATACGAGCGTAGCAGTGCTGGGTGCTTCGATTTTGTACGAACCGTCGGCCCCTGTACTGGTGCCGCGCGTTGTACCTTTGACGGCGACATTGACGCCCGGGAGGGCATCACCATCGGAACCGGTGACTTTGCCGCTGACTTGGGCAAAAGTGAGAGAAGCGAGGAGTAAAAGTAAAGGCGTGAATACAGCCCACATCTTACTCCTGAGTAGGAATAGTTTTGGTTGCATTGGGTAAGTGTTTGGGGGTTTGAAATTTTGAAAATAAGCATCAAGACTATTTTGATACTTATCACAAACTTATCTGTTTTACCCCCACCAACTATCCTATACTATCCTATGTTTTGTATTAAAAAATCTGTAATTATTGCAAAAAATTAGTCACATTCTCCTTGGTCACCAACTGAAACGGTATCATCAATTGCTTTGTGTATGGCTGTTTTTTGATGATTTTAAAAGCCGTTTCGACCGCCCCCGCCCCTTGTTCTTTGGCGTTTTGAAAAACAGTGGCATCCAACGCGCCCTTTTGAACGGCTTGGAGGGCATCGGGTATCGCATCTATGCTGACTACTACCACTTTGTCTTTCAATCCTGCGTCTTGGAGGGCTTTGAGCGCGCCCATGCCCATCTCGTCGTTTTGGGCAAAAACCGCGTTGATTTGGGTGCCGTAGGTCTGAATCCAGTTTTCCATCAACGACATTCCCTTGGCGCGGTCCCATTCGGCGGTTTGGTGCGCCAGTAGCTTCATATTGGGAAATTCCTTCAAAATTTCGCGC
>JALOLW010000124.1 GCA_025455795.1 Spirosomataceae bacterium | reverse complement strand
TTATCGGCTTCATCGGCACCATCGCCCACTCGCCCGACATGGGCGGCGCACTTTGGGGTGCGGGCGCGCGCGACCTCTACGAAGAAGGGCTGATGATTCCACCCACCAAACTTTACGAAGCGGGCAAACCCAACCAAATGTTGTTCAACATCATCGAAGCCAACGTGCGCGCCAGTCGCCAAACGCTCGGTGACATTCGCGCTCAGGTGGCCTCTAACGAACAGGGAATCAGGTCGTTGATGCGACTGATGGAAGAAAACAACATGGATAATTTGGAAGTACTGGCCGAGCAAGTCATTGAAGCCTCCGAAAAAGCCATGCGCGATGCCCTCCGCCAAGCCCCCGACGGCACCTACCGCTACAGCTACGATGCCGACGGCGACGGCCTCAACGAACCCGTACATATCGAGTGCGCCGTCACCATCAAAGGCGACGAGATTGAGGTGGACTACGAAGGCACGTCGGGTGCGCACTCATTGGCCATCAACGCCGTCAAAAACTACGTGTTTGCCTACACGGCGTACCCCATAAAATGCGCATTTAGCCCCGACGTACCCAACAACGAAGGGGCGTTTCGGCCCATCAAAGTAAAAGCACCGTTGGGGTCATTATTGAACGCCCAAAAACCCGTACCGTTGGGCGGGCGCAACATCACGGGCAACATCCTCCACGCGCCCGTTTTTGGCGCATTGGCGCAGGCCGTGCCACTGCAAGTGCAAGCCGACTGTGGCAGTGCGTGCTGGTGCTTGGTGCTGAACGGTCAAAAAGAAGTGGCTATCAAAACCACCAACGGCGTAGAAAAACGCAAGACCGAGTTTGTCGAATATTTCTTCTTGAACGGCGGCTACGCGGCTCGTCCCAACAAAGACGGCGTGAACGTATTGAGTTTTCCAACCAACGTGGCCAACGTCCCCATCGAAGTTTTGGAACGTGACGCGCCCATTCTCGTTACCGAAAAAAGTTTACGCCCCAACACGGGCGGCGCGGGCCAATACCGTGGCGGGTTGGGACAAACGTTTGCCTTCAAAATGGTGGGCAAAGAACCGATTAACTTCTCTATTTTGACCGAAAAAACCAAAACCGTACCACACGGCATCTGCGGTGGTGAAAACGGCGGCGGTGGTAGTTTTGGCATTGAACCAGCCCGTTTTTTGCCCCCCAAAGGCTTGACCAAACTCTACGAGGGTGAAGTAGTCACGCTCAATCTGCCCGGGGGAGGTGGCTACGGCCCCGCTTCCAAGCGCGACGAGGCAGCGATTGCGAGAGATACCGAATTAGGCTACATTTGCTAAAAAGAAAGCCCCAATGACACTAACTACACTCACACCCGCCCGCAAGCCACGCAAAGTTCCCCAAAACTTGATTAGGGAGGTTTTGCGTGGACAGCCTTATTATTACAAAGGCTATAAATCGGTCATGAATGGTACCAAAAAACGAGAAGAAATTATGGGTAGTAGTTCTTTACAATCTATCATTGTGTTTATTTTAGGCTTTTTCTTAAAATCTAAAATAAACAGTAAACTTTATTGGATTGGCTCAAATGAGGCAGGGTTACATTTAGGCCACAAAAACAACCTTTCTACTGACATTGGCCTGTTTTTGAAAGAGAAAGTAGTGTTAAACGACAAATATTTTGAAGTAGCTCCCGAACTTGCGATTGAAGTTGACGTCAAGATTGATACCGACAAAGAGTTGGATTACATTTTCTCCAAATCGGAAGAGATGATGCTGTTTGGCACCCAAAAAATCGTGTGGATTATCACCAAAAACAAAAAGATTTTCGTGTTTTCAAAAGGAGAAACCACCCAAATTTTCGACTGGGACAAAGACATCCAACTTACCGAAAACATCAATTTAAACCTTCAACAACTCCTCAGCGAGGAAGGTGCAAATTACTGAAAATCAGTAATTTACACCGCCGTAAAACTTGTAGAAGCGGCTTCGTTGGCGAGGTGATGCGCGTATTCTTTGCCCAGATAACTGTCTATCAAATAGTGCGCGATGTACAAAATTGGCGTCATCAGCAACGCCACCACGCCTTTGTAAATATAATTGATAGTACCCACTTGCAGCACTTGGGTCGTGTTCCAGTTGCCAAACACATAGAAGGCGATAAATATCACAACAAAGCTATCAATCAGTTGTGAAAACAGCGTCGAACCCGTAGCCCTCAACCAAATATGTTTGCTCCCCGTGCGGCGACGTAGCCACGAAAACACCGTCACGTCGAGCAACTGTCCTATCAAAAACGCCACAATCGAACCAATCATAATCCCCAACCCCTGACGGAAGATTTGATTGAACGCGCCGTCAATGTTCATGGCGTTGCCGAGGCTGTCTTTGCTGTTTACTTCCAACCAAAACTGCGCGGGCGGCAGCGAAGTAGTGGCATAAATCGCTATGTACATGTACGCAATGAACCCCGCCGTCAGGTACGAAATACGCTTGACGCCCTTGCGCCCAAAATACTCATTGATGATGTCGGAAACAATAAAAACAACAGGCCAATTAACGACGCCCGCCGACATATTAAAATCCATTTTGCTGCCAAAAAGCGATAGTTGCATCGGTGGAATACCCAACAACGATTCTACCGAAAAAATCTTAACACCAATGATTTCGGCAATGAGGGCATTGGTCAAGAAAATACCGCAAAGAAACAAAAACAAGAATTGTTTTTTTCGTTCAAAAGTGGGATTGTGAGGCATTGATATAGTCACTGTTGTTTAATGTTTCAACTAATAAATTAAACAAAAGGTTTGATGATTTGCCTCAAAAATTAAGCAGTAAGGCAGGTTACAAAATTGCCGCGTCTATTTTCGTATATTGGTACAACGTTATTTTTTGGGACATCGTTCGGTGTGCTGCCTGATAACTCCTTTATTTTTATTTGAGGTATCGTTTTTTGAACGAAAGCGGGTTTTCATTGGTAATCTTTTTAAAAGTACGATTGAAATACGACAAACTCTCAAAACCGCATTCAAAGCAAGTCTCAGTCACGTTTTTATCTTGTAGCAGCAGTTTTTTGGCCTGATTGACGCGGTAGTGGTTCAAAAATTCTGTGAATGTCAGGCGCGTTAATTTTTTGAAATACCGACAAAAAGCGGCCTTGGTCAAGTGGCACATTTGCGCTACTTCTTCGATTTCTATTTTGCGGTGATGCTGCTCGTCTATCAGCTGATACACTTTCCGCAGACGCTCCTGTTCTTTCTTAGTGTATTGATTTTCAACGGGTTTTAGGTGCAAGAGCGTCGTTTTTGTACTTTGAGCTAACCGTTGAAAAATTTTTAACACCTGCAAAAACTGCTCAAAATGAGACAGAAAGGGCAGGTGTTTGAGCCACTCCCCTACTTCTGTTTGCGTGGCTTTGTCAAACGCCACTCCGTAACGCGACCTGTCAAACAATGCCAACACCGCACTTAGCTCAGGAATGTTTGCCACCGACTCTTTGAAAAATTCTTCGCGCACGTGCAGCACAATTTTTTCGTAGTCAGTTTTGACCCCATAATCAAAATTGAGGTGAGGAACGTGAGGCCCAATCAACACCAAATCACTGTGTTCATAACGCGATATGTGCGTACCCACGTGGCGCGTACCGTCGGCGTTTTCGATATACACCAACTCCACTTCGGGATGAAAGTGCCAAAAGAAAAAATCGCTCATGCGGGGATTGTGCATCACTTTGAACGAATGTTCGGGAGCGATTTGTAGGGTTTCGAGTTGGGTTTTCATCATAACAATGGGGCTTATTTTCTTTATTGAGGGTATATAACGCACAAAAATATCAATATTGTTCAAAAAATAGCCATTATAGGGGTTGAATTGCGCCTCCCAAGTCCGCTACCTTTGTATCATTATTCCAACATTAAATTTACATAATCAAATGGAACTCAAAGAACCCACAATGACCCCGACGATGACCCCGACCATGACCCCGACCATGACTCCTCCTGCCATCGCCAACACCAACCACTTGGACAAGCCCGGCAATCCTTCGACCGCAACGAGCAGTAAAATCCAACTCAGCGACCGTTCCAACGGCCAACCGCTGCGCGTGTTGAGTGAAGACGACTGGACTTTTTGGAAACACAACGGCTACGTCATCATCAAAAATGCCGTACCTCGTGAACAAGCCCTCGCTACGGCGGCGTTTTTGTGGGAGTTTGAAGAAAAAGACCCCACCAACCCCGCTACTTGGTACACCGCCCCCCGCGCCGAAATGAAAATGAAAGAACTCGCCAACACGGGCATGGTGGAAGTTTATAACAATCAGCACCTTTGGAACAACCGCCAAATGCAGCGCGTGTATGATGCGTTTGTGGATATTTGGGGAACCGAAAAACTCTGGGTGACGATAGACCGCGCCAACCTCAACTTCCCGATTCGCCCGGGACACGAGTACAAAGGCTTCATTCACTGGGACTACGACCCCGAAACCAACCCCCAAAACGTGCAAGGTGTACTCGCCCTCGCCGACCAAACCGACGAAAATATGGGTGGTTTTCAATGTATTCCCGAGCTTTTCCGCACGTACCACACTTGGAAACTCACCCAACCCGAAGACCGCAATCACTTCCAACCCGACACCACGGGCTTTGAGGAGCATTTCCACAAAGTAAAACTCGAAGCGGGCGACTTACTCATTTTTCACAGCGCACAGCCGCACGGAATTCGGGCCAACAGGTCGGAGGATAAAGTCAGAATCGCGCAGTACATCTCTATGATGCCCGCCGAAGAAGACAACGACGCCATGCGCGAGTGGCGCATCAATTCGTGGAAAAACCGCATTTCGCCCGAAGGTTACGCCTTCCCGGGTGACCCGCGCAACTGGGAGCAAACCAAATACCCCGTAGCTGACCTCAACGAACTGGGCAAGAAGCTGTTAGGCTTGGAAAGTTGGGACTAAAACAAATTTCAAAAATCAATCATGCCATTGCATAGCCAAGTTGCGGTATTTCACGGGCAAGAAGCCCCGTTTGAACTAACTCATATTGCCGTACCAACACTTCAAAAAGGCGAGGTGTTGGTACGCAATGAATGTACGGCTTTGTGCAAGAGCGATTTACACACTTATACGGGAAAGCGACAAGAAAAAACACCGACGATACTCGGCCACGAAATCGTCGGACGAATCGTGGCTTTTGGCGAAGATGCGCAGCAGATTGACCAAAGAGGGCAACCTTTGGCCCTCAACGACCGCATCAGTTGGGCTATTTTCTCCAGCGACCCTGCCTCTTATTGGGTCCAAAAAGGGATTCCCCAAAAAGGGGACAAACTGCTCAAATATGGCCATGAATTACTCACCCAAACGCACACTTTACACGGCGGCCTGAGCGATTATACTATTTGTACGAGCCAATACGCCCATTGTCAAAATCGCCGAAAACGTCCCCGTCAAAGTGGCCTCAATTGTGAATTGCTCCGTGGCGACTATCGCGGGGGCGTTGCGATTGGCGGGCGAGGTGGCGGGCAAAAACGTGCTGATTTCGGGCGCGGGAATGTTGGGCTTGGTGGCTTGTGCGATGTGTCAAACTGCTGGGGCTACCAACATCATCGCCTTAGACATTGACCTAACAAGACTCGCACTAGCGCGGCAGTTTGGGGCAAATGCCGTGTTTGATGCCCTTGATTCGTGGCAAATGAAGCTCAAAGGCGAGCGTATCACCTACGAAATTATCATAGAAACAAGCGGCATGGCCGATGCCATGGAACAAACCCTCGCCGAACTGGCGATTGGCGGTACGGCGGTTTGGGTAGGCGCGGTGATGCCACACCGACCACTCCAAATAGACGCCGAAAAAGTAGTACGCCGCCTGCATACCCTCAAAGGGCTGCACAACTACAATTTGGAAGATTTGAAAACCGCCATCAGTTTTATTGAACAGCACCATCAGCACTACCCTTTTGCCGAAAATATCCTCGACCATTTCGGCTTGAATGAAGTCCAAGAAGCCTTTGCTTTTGCGGCAGACACCCAGCCGCTTCGGGTGGCAATCACAGTCAGCACCTAAACTTGTGCGTAATTGAGAGATTTTGAGTAGCTTTCGGGCATGACACACTCCCTCAATACAACTTGGCGCAAAGTCGCCTTGACAATTTATCAAAAGCCCGTTGATTCTAAAATATTTGGCTCGGTCGAAATAGACATCTCCGAGTTGGAACAGTATATCCAAGAAAAGCGTAAAAGTGGCCTCAAAATCACTTTGACACACGTTTTTTTGTTGGCAACGGCCCGCGCCATACGCGACGAAGTGCCTGAACTCAACGCTTACATCAAACGAGGCAATGTCTATGCTTATCCGCAGATAGACGCCACGGTGAGCGTGCTGCTGCCGAGTGGTGAGATGGGGTCGGCGAAGATGCAAAACCTCGCACAAATGACCCTTCAAGAAGCCGTTTCGCAGTTACAAACGCACATCAACACCGCCCGTAAAGGCGCAGAAAACCAGACGATGCAAATCAAAGACCGCTTGGCCGCAGTTCCGTGGCCGCTGCGTGGATGGGTCTATGGTCTAATCAAATTTTTGACGGTCAATCTGGGGCTTTCACTCCCATTTTTGGGATTAACGGCCAACAGTTTTGGGGCGTTTGTATTGTCAAATATCGGCAGTTTGGGCTTAGAAATGGGCTTCCCCGCGCTGTTTCCTTCGGCCAACGTGTCGTTTGTACTGATTTTGGGGGGAGTCAGTCAGAAACCTTGGGTGGTCAACGACGCGGTAGTACCTCGCACTATTCTCGCTTTGGGGGCCGCGCTCGACCACCGCGTGGTGGACGCTTCGCACGGTGGCAAGTTGTTTCGATATTTGAAAAAAGTCGTAGCCAATCCAAGTTTGTTGGAAAAGCCATAAAAAAACGGTCAAACCAAGGGGATGACCGTTTCTGAACCTATATACCTAATTTAATATTAACCCACCAGTTCTTCTTCAATTACTTCTGAAACAGGCGTGTAATCAAGGCCAAACACATCGGCTACGGCTTTGTAAACGATTTTGCCATTGACTACATTCAAACCTTTTTTGAGTTCTTCATTTTTCTTACAGGCCGCTTGCCAGCCCATGTTGGCCAATTGGATGGCATAAGGCAAGGTGGCGTTGGTCAGTGCCAATGTAGAAGTATAAGGCACAGCCCCCGGCATATTGGCAACGCAATAATGCACGATTCCATCAATTTCGTAAATCGGATTTTCGTGCGTGGTAGGCTTGCAGGTTTCGATACAGCCGCCCTGATCCACCGCTACGTCCACAAGCACCGTGCCTTTTTTCATCAATTTGAGCATATCGCGGGTGATAAGATGCGGCGCTTTGGCCCCAGGAATCAACACCGCGCCCACGATAAGGTCAGCGTTTTTAATCAACTGACGTATATTGTACTCGTTTGACATCACCGTGTCGGCATTGGCAGGGAGTACGTCGTCGAGGTAGCGCAGGCGATTGAGGTTTACGTCCACAATTGTCACGTTGGCACCCAAGCCCGTTGCCATTTTGGCGGCTTGTGTACCCACAATACCCCCGCCCAAAATCAGTACATTGGCGGGTTTGACACCAGCAACTCCCCCGAGCAAAATTCCGCGTCCACCCATGGGCTTTTCTAAGTATTTTGCCCCTTCCTGAATCGCCATGCGGCCTGCTACTTCACTCATGGGTACGAGCAAAGGCAACGAACGGTCGGCTTTTTCGACTGTCTCATACGCCAAGCATACCGCTTCGCTTGCCACCATAGCGTGGGTCAGTTCTTCCGACGACGCAAAGTGGAAATACGTAAACAGCAGTTGGTTTTTCTTGATAAGCGGATATTCTTGCGCGATAGGCTCTTTTACCTTCACTATCATCTCAGCGATGCCATAGATGTCTTCGATGGTCGGCAGGATTTTAGCTCCTGCTTCGATATATTCTTCGTCTTCAAAGCCACTGCCCTGCCCAGCCGTTGATTGGATATAGACGGTATGGCCTTGCTTCGTAAATTCGGAAGCACCTGCGGGGGTAAGTCCCACGCGGTTTTCGTTGTTTTTGATTTCTTTGGGTACGCCGATAATCATTGGAGTATCAGATTTTGGGGTTGGAATGATGACAAACGTTGATGAAGTCTAACTGCGTTGCAAAGTTACAGGGTGTAAAAATATTTTCTGATATGCGACAATAAATAAGAAAAAAAGATTTTAGACATTGAGACAATGGAAAATTTATTCTATTTTTGTGATACTAAAAAGACACCCAAAAGAAAAAAATTCGGCCACTTAATCTCGCTTTTACCGATGGCAGTACCTTTGACCCTTACCGACGAAACCGACTTGAAGATTTTGAGACTATTGCAGCAAAACGCGCAGCTCACTATCAAGGAAATTGCCAACGAAATCAATCTCTCCATCACGCCCGTACACGACCGCATCAAAAAACTCGAAAGAGAGGGCGTGATAGAGCGGTATGTGACCCTTCTCAACCGCAAACGCCTCGGCAAAAGCATGGTGGTGTATTGCAACGTGACGCTGGATAAACAACAACGCGACCATTTTCAGGAGTTTAACGAAGCCATGCTCCAAATGCCCGAAGTCGTAGAGTGCTGTGTGGTGTCGGGTACGTTTGATTATCTCATCAAAGTCGTGGCCGCCGACGTGGAGAGCTATCACACATTTTACCAAGAAAAACTCGCCACTTTGAAATCAATTTCCCATATCAGTAGTTTCTTTGTGATGTCGGAAGTAAAAAGTACCACTTCTCTGCCGATTTGAGCCGCAGTTTATAGTTCATCGTTCAAACTTTCAAACAAGTACCTTGCAATTTCCATCCAAACTCATAGAAGAAGCCGTTGGTGAAGTGTCTAAACTGCCAGGAATCGGCAAAAAAAGTGCGCTTCGGATAGTGCTACACCTGCTCAAACGAGACGCCCGCGACGCGCAATCCCTCGCCAACGCGCTCGTGGCGGTGCGCACGCAGACCCAGTATTGCAAAAAGTGCCACAACATCGCCGATGCCGAACTGTGCAGCATCTGTACCAGTACCCGCCGCGACCAAACCGTGATTTGCGTCGTACAAGACAGCCGCGATGTGTTGGCCATCGAAAACACCAGTCAATACAATGGACTCTATCACGTTTTGGGCGGCATCATATCCCCCTTGGAAGGCGTTAGTCCGAGCGATTTACAAATAGATTCGCTGTTGGAAAGAATCAAAACCGCCGAAGAACCCGTCAAAGAAGTCGTATTGGCACTTAGTCCAACGATGGAAGGCGATACGACCGCTTTTTATCTTCAAAAAAAACTCAAACCCCTCGGCCTCAAAATATCCACCATTGCACGGGGCATCCCGATTGGCGGGGACTTGGAGTACACCGATGAAATCACGCTCGGGCGCAGTATCTTAAACCGCATCAATTACGACTGAAAATTTTGGGATTAGGTTAGTAGAATTTGCCGATTGGTCGCTTACAAGATAGATTAAGTACAAAACTAACTTGTCAAAGTACCAATGAAAAATTTTGCTGAATAC
>JALOLW010000123.1 GCA_025455795.1 Spirosomataceae bacterium | reverse complement strand
GTCTCCAAAGCAGGTTACGCCATTGACCACTGTCAGTTTATTGTCGAAAAGCTCAAGCCTGAACTCGAATTTTACGAAAAAATACTAGGGGCAAAAGTCTTAAAAAAGGCCCCGCACGTAGCCCAAATTGAAGTGGGAAAGCATGTTTTCATACTTTCAGAACCAGAGGGCTTGCTCATGGACCGTGACGTTATTGTGCAAAAAGAAGCCAATAAGTTTTATCCCGGCATTGACCACATCGGTTTTTTGTACAAAGACGCCGCCGCCATGAACGACGCCTATCAGAAAGCCGTGAACGCAGGCTACCGTGGACTGATGAAGCCCACCCCAATGCTGTACTACGACAAACCCACACCCTACACTTTCGGCATTTTGTTCAGCCCCGAAGGTTTTCAGGTCGAATTTGAAATCGAATCGGGCGGTAGATACGGCCCACGAACCCTTTATCAGTAAGATATTTTATGAAACCACGTTTTTACGGTTGGGTCATTATCACGATGCTGTTTATCAGCTACTCGGCCACCACGGTCAGCACCAACAGCCTGCCCTTCTTCTTCCCCGAACTGATGAAAGAGTTTGGGTGGGAACACGCCAAAGTCGTCCAACCCGCCTCGTTTTATTTCATTTACATTGCGGTATTTTCGCCCATAGTGGGGTTTTGGCTTACGCGGCAGTCGCCCAAAGTCGTGATGACGATAGGCATGATTATCAGCCTTTTGTGTACGTTGGCGTTTGCCATGATGCAGTCTTATGCGCAGTTTCACTTGATATATTTTACTTTTTCGATGGGTATTACGATGTGCGGCTTGTTGTCGAGCATGGTGATTATCAGCAACTGGTTTCAGAAAAAACGCGGTTTGGCCACGGGAATATTTTTGGTGGGGTCGAGTGCGGGCAACATCATCTTTCCGCAAGTAGCGGCCTACCTCACACCCCTCTACGGCTGGCGCGTGGCGGCAGTGGGGATAGCCGTTTTGGCAGGGGTCATGTCGTTTGTACCACTGCTGTTTATCAAAAATACCCCCGAAGAAATGGGGCAGTTGCCTGATGGCGAAGCGGTAAGTGAGAATACCAATCCTATTCGACACGCTGCATTCGACCCTCGACATTCCAATCTTGACCTTCGAGACTTATTCACAACGCCCGTATTCTACCTTTTACTTTTTATCACAGCGGCGTTTTGGTTTTGCGGATTTGGCGTGCTGCAAAATCTCCGATTGTACCTCACCGATTATGGTTTTTCGATACAACAAGCCGCCAACATCGCGGGGCTGTTTTCGATGTTTAGTATCCTCGGGAAGGTATCGTTTGGGTATTTGAGCGACAAATTCAACAAGTCAAATATCCTGCTTTTGGCAACGGTGGGGCTTATTTTTGGGGTGTTGAGTCTCAAATTGGTCAGTATCAATACGTCGTTTGCCTATCTGTACGCCGTGTGCTACGGGGTGGGGTACAGCGGCGCATTTGCCATGATTCAGCTCACCGTAGCCGAAATGTACAAAGGCCAAAACTTCAAAAAGGTGCTGGGTATTGTCAATTCTTTCGACAGCATCGGGGGATTTGCGGGCGTGGCACTCATGGGCTACCTGCGTACCCAAGACGGTCACTATTCCAACGCCATGAATGTACTCCTCGGCGTGTGTATCGGGGCGTTGGTGTTGGCGGTTTTGTTGCGGCAGCTTCGGCGTCAGCAATCAGCAGTACAAAAAACCTAAAATCAACATGCAAGCGTTAGAAATTCTGGAAAAAGCCCTCGCAGCGTCGGGGGGAGAGGTATGGCAAAACCCACGCGCACTGCGGCTGGAAGGGGTAGCTGACTTCACGCCACACGGCTTGACCGATGCCGCGCATTTTTTACATTTTGATTACTACACTTTGTTGCGGGTTTTTCCCCAAGAAAACGTCGAAGCCCACCGCGCCAACGGCAAAGTGCGGATAGACGCTACTTACGGCGATAATGTGTTTTTTAAACTCAAATTTGACGGCCAAAAATCCGATATGCAAATGTCAGCCGTGGCCAAACGCTACGGTAAGTATTTTGAATGGTCCAACAACTTCGGGTTTAGCATCATCCGTCACGCAGGCAAGGAGGGTTTTCAGACGATTCGCCTCGCCGACGACCAAGTAGAAGGGCATCCGTGTCATTTTGTCCAAGTCACCGACCCCAAACAAAACGTCACGGTTTTTGGCATTGACTGCTCAACGTTCAACATCCGATTGGTGCAGTTTGTGACCGAACTGGGCTTTCATCACCGTATTTATGCTGACTTTGGCCCCGCCGACAACGAACCTCGCTTTATCCAAGCCCACCGAATGAGGGTTTATTTTGACGGTATCAAATGGATTGATATTCAATGGCAAAAAGCCTTTGTCAATGAAGTGTTGGCGGATGAATTATTTATATGATGGCACACAGAAAAAGTCAAATTTTACAAAAAGCAATTTTTTAAGTAAAATATGACATCAAAAACACTTTAATTCCTGTTTTTATTTGCTAAAAGGTGGGATTTTAAAGTTATTTTGCAACTTTGTTGTTATTTTATTGACCTCCCACCTCTCATGCAACATTTCCTCTCCGTACACGACGCCCCCGACATTGAAGCCCTCGTTCAAGAAGCCCTTGCGCTCAAAAAGACACCTTTTGCGTTTGACCAACTCGGCAAAAACAAAACCATCGGATTGCTGTTTTTCAATCCGAGCCTTCGCACGCGCCTGAGTACGCAACGCGCCGCCCAAAACCTCGGCCTCAATACAATGGTGATGAATGTAGGCCAAGACAGTTGGGGCTTGGAACTCGACGAAGGTGTGATAATGAACGGTACAAGCGCCGAACACGTCAAGGAAGCGGCAGCCGTGATGGGCAAATACTGCGATATTCTGGCCGTGAGGGCGTTTGCAAGCCTCACCGACCGCGAGCGTGACTACGCGGAAGTCACGATGGAGCAGTTCAAAAAATACGCGGGTGTGCCTATTGTCAATCTCGAATCTGCCACGCGGCATCCGCTTCAATCACTCGCCGATTGCATCACTATCGAAGAGTACAAAACCAAGCCTCGCCCCAAAGTCGTGCTGACGTGGGCACCTCATTTCAAGTCGTTGCCGCAAGCCGTAGCCAACTCGTTTTGTGAGTGGATGAACCGCCGCGACCTGGAGTTTGTGGTGACTCACCCCGAAGGCTACGAACTCGCGCCTGCGTTTTTGGGCAACGCCCAAGTGACTCACAGTCAAGAAGAAGCATTTGCGGGAGCGGATTTTGTTTATGCCAAAAACTGGTCATCGTATCATCAGTATGGCCAAGTACTGACCCAAGATGCGGCTTGGATGATTACCCAACAAAAAATGGACTTGACCAACAACGGTAAGTTTATGCACTGCCTGCCCGTCAGACGCAACGTCAAAGTGACCGACGAGGTACTGGATGGCCCGCAGTCTATCGTTGTGGAGCAAGCAGGCAACCGTGTGTGGTCGGCGCAAGTGGTACTCAAAAGAATATTAGAAGGCTTGTAGTTAGCTTTTTGGCTATTTTTTGAGGGTGAGAGTTCTTTAAAAAATTAAAAAACATTTGTATTCTACCTAATGTTTGTTTAATTTACCAACGTTTTGGGGAAACTCAAAACGCTTCTCATTATTTTCTCACCAACAACCCTCATCTATTTATGTCAAAATTCTTACGTGCTTTACTCGTTGTAGTTTGGGCGGTCACGGCATCCTTTGCCCAAGACCGAACACTCACGGGCGTCGTCAAAGACAAAGACAGCCAGCCTGTACCAGGCATCAATGTACTGCTCAAAGGTACAAACCGTGGCACCAGTACCGACGGTGACGGTGCTTTCAAAATCACAGCTCCCGCATCAGGGACATTGGTATTTTCGTCGGTGGGTTATGCTACCCAAGAAATCCCCTTTTCGGGCAGCTCGGCAGTCATCAATGTCAGCATGGTGACCGACGACCGCACCCTCAATGAGGTCGTAGTGACAGCCTTGGGTATCAAAAAAGACGAGCGCAAGCTCACCTACGCTACCCAGCAAATCGCCACCAAAACTTTCTCGCAAGCGCGTGAACTCAACGTAGCCAACTCCCTCGCAGGGCGCGTGGCAGGTTTGGACATCGCTCGTTCTTCGTCGGGTTTGGGTGGTTCTACGCGGGTGGTGTTGCGCGGCGACCGCTCTATCACGGGCAACAACGGTGCCCTCATTGTGATTGACGGCGTGCCTATGGACAACTCCAATTTTAGTCCAGGCAACGCCAACGGTGGCCGCGACGGCGGTGATGGTTTGTCGAGTGTCAATCCCGACGACATCGAATCCATGAACGTGCTGCGAGGAGCCGCCGCAACTGCACTTTATGGAGCGCGGGCGGCCAACGGGGCGTTGATTATCAACACCAAAAAGGGCGCGGCGCGCAAAGGCTACGGGGTCACTATCAACAGTTCGTACCAAGCCGAGCAGCCCATGATTTTGCAAAAATTCCAAAATGAGTACGGACAAGGTAGCGCAGGAGTCTATAATCCTCGCTCGGAGTTTAGCTGGGGCCCCCGTATGACGGGCCAATCAGTGGCACTTTGGGGACCCGACCCTGCCACGGCGGGTCAAACGTACAGCATGAGTCCTCAGCCCAACAATTACCGTGATTTCTTCTCAACAGGCTCGCAGATTTCAAATTCCATTGCGTTTTCGGGTGGAAACGAAAAAACACAAACTTATTTCTCTTACACCAATGTAGGCGCAACGGGTATCGTGGACAACAACAAGCTCAAACGCAATATCTTGAACTTGCGCTTGACCAGCGATTTGGGCAAAAAATTGTCGTTGGACACCAAAATCACTTATTTGAGCGAGCGCATTGACAACCGCCAACAAACAGGTGAGGCTTTTGCCAACCTACAACGCCACATTTTGCGTTTGCCGCGCAACATTCCGTTGTCACAAGCCGAAAAATTTGAGTACGTGGACCCCGTCTCAGGCCGCACGCGCCAAAATTTCTGGAATCCAGGCTCAAACGGTGGCCAAAACCCTTACTGGATTAAGAATCGTGTCCTTGCGATAGACAACCGCGACCGCGTGACGGCGTTTTCGGCACTCACTTACAACTTCACCGATGCCTTCAAAGTAATGGCGCGAGGTGGGGTGGACAAGTACATTGATAAGTTTGAAGGCAAATGGTACACCGACACTTACACTATCGCCGACCAAGGCGACTACCAAACAAGCTGGCGCGACGTGACTGAGCTTAACTTGGACGTGTTTGGGATGTACAAAAAGCAGATTAGCAAAGACTTTGAAGTAGATGCTACCGTGGGTGCTTCTCTCCAACGCCGTAACTTTTTGAGTCAGTTTACGGGCAACGGTGGCTTGAACCGCGACAACTTGTTTATCACTGGCAACGCCCGTAACTCTCAAACCTCACGAGGCATAGACCAAACGGAAAAGCAAGGGGTGTTTGCTACGGCAGATTTCACCTACAAAAATGCGTTGACATTGACTGTCTCGGCCCGTAACGACTGGTCTTCAACTTTGCCCAAAGAAAACCAATCGTACTTCTTCCCGTCGGTGGGCGCATCGGCTGATTTGGCGACTTTGGTCAAACTGCCAGAGGCAATTTCGTTTGCCAAAATACGCGGTTCGTACGCCCTCACCGGCAACGACGCCCGTCCGTACCTGCTCACTCAAACTTACTCCTTCTTGCCGGGTGGCCCCAACGGCTTCATCTCGCGCGACGGCGTAAAACCGTTCCCCAACCTCAAGCCAGAATTAACTGCTGCTTTGGAGTTTGGTATTGCGATGAAGTTTTTGCAAAACCGCATTGGCTTTGACTTGGGTTGGTACAACAATGACTCCAAAAACCAATTGTTCCAAGTGGCCATTCCACCTGCATCGGGCTGGTCGTCGGAATTTATCAATGCAGGTTTGGTCAACAACCGAGGCATCGAGTTTACCCTCAACGCCAACGTGTTGAAAAAGGGTGACTTGACTTGGGACATTGACCTCAACTACGCCCGCAACGTGAACAAACTCGTCGAATTGACCCCTGATTTGAAAGTGTTGAACTTGGCCTCAGACTTTATGAACAACGTCCGTGCCGTCGAAGGCCGTCCGTTGGGCGAGATTTATAGCCGTGGTTATGTACGCAACGCTTCCGGTCAAATCGTCGTAGGTACTGATGGATTGCCACAGATTACGCCAGGAACTACCGTCTATATGGGCAATGCGCGCCCCGATTGGACGGGTGGTTTGGGCAACCGAATCACTTATAAAAATCTGAGCCTTAATTTCTTGATTAGCGCGCGGATGGGTGGTATTGTGTCGTCGTTTACCAATGCCGTCATCTATGCCGATGGCAACAGCGAAGAAACCCTTGCGGGCCGCGAAGGGTACGTGTTTCCAGGTGTGCGCGAGGATGGCAGTGCAAACACCATCTCTGTACCCGTGGAGCGGTATTGGTTGAAAGTAGGTGGCCGCAACACCCCTGCGGGCGAAGTGTGGACGTACAGCGCTTCAAACATCCGCTTGCGCGAGGTGACATTGAGTTATGCGTTGCCAGCGAGTATTATCAAAAAGTCACCTTTCCAAGGAGCGTCGCTTTCATTGGTAGGTCGCAATTTGTTCTTTTTGATGAACAAGGCCAAAGGATTTGACCCAGAATTGACGGCAGGTGCTCAAAACACCACCGTAGGTTTGGAGTCGTTTTCGATGCCTTCTACTCGCCAAATTGGTGTAAACTTGAATCTTTCATTCTAAATATCACACAAATTAAAAAAACTATGAAAGTGTTAAAAAAACTCATCATTCCAGTCATTTTGGTCGGTGGTGCAGTCGGGTTTTATGCTTGTACTGAGAAGTTTGAGGACCTCAATACCGACAAAACTAAATTGACTTCTATTGATAGATCTGCCGTGGGCAATGCCTTTGCCGCAGCCCAGTGGCGCGGGGTTTTTGGCGACCGTGGCCCTTTTCAGTTGATGGAAAGCCTTTTCGCTGATTTGCACGCGCAGTATTATGCCAACGTAGCCATCAACTTCCCCTCTGACCGCAACGTGATGGTGGGCAACTGGCTCAACGGCGCGTGGGGCAACTTCTACGGCCAGCAGATTCCACCACTTTTGGTGGTACTTGATGCCACCAAACCTGGCGGTACAGCGGCTGACCCAGGTATTTATGCCATCGCGTCAATTTGGAAGGTGCAGATGTACCTGCCCATGACCGACTACTGGGGGGCGATTCCCTACTCCAAAGTGGGCAACGGCGAAAAAACGGTAGAATACGATAGCCAAGAGTTCATTTACAAAGATTTCTTTGCGACCCTCAAAGCTGCTACCGCAGAATTGGAAAAACTGAAAGGCCGCACGATTATTGGTAACAACGACCAAGTGTATGGAGGAAATGTAGATCGCTGGATTCGTTTTGCCAATACCATGCGTTTGCGCTTGGCATTGCGTATCTCCAAGGTGGACCCTGCCCTTGCCAAAGCGGAGGCCGAAGCTGCCGTGGCAGGGGGTACGTTGATAGACAACGCCGACGATGCGTTTTTGAAAGTAACCGCCAACTCGCCCAATCCGCTCGGAGGTATCACCGAATGGAATGAATTCAGAATGAGTGCTTCTATGGAAAGTACCCTCAAAGGCTACAATGACCCGCGAATGAGTCGTTTTTTCAGTCCAGTAGCAGGTACGACCAATACCTATAAAGGTTTAAGAAATGGCTACTCTCAAGTACAGTTGGGCTTGCCCGAAAACGCAGCGGCGGCCAACTCCAACGTAGCGGCTGCGTTTCGTGATGCGGCGCGTTTCAATACACCTTGGGGCATTATGTTTGCTTCGGAAGCACACTTCTTACGTGCCGAAGGCGCACTCAATGGCTGGAACATGGGTGGCACAGCCAAAGCACTTTATGAGCGTGGTATCGAGCTTTCGATGCGGCAGTGGGGTATTACCGACGCGGCGGCTATTGCTGATTATATCAATGGCACTACGACCCCTATCGCACTCAATGATGCTGTCAAGACACCTGCCATGACCAACATCCCTGTGCGTTGGGAAGCCACACCTGCCCGTCAACGCGAGCAGATTGGCACGCAGAAATGGTTGGCTTTGTTCCCGTACGGATTTGAAGCATGGGCAGAGTATCGTCGTTCGGGTTTTCCTAAACTTTATCCACGACTCAACTCCGACAATACCGACGTGCCAACTACGGCGATTGTCCGTCGCGCACCGTTTGTGATTGGTGAAATCAACACCAATAAAGCAGGTGTGGACAGTGGTGTACAAAAACTCGGCGGGGCCGACAACGCCGCCACTCGCCTTTGGTGGGACAAACCGTAGTGATTATTCATTCGGCTGTCTTTCAAGGATTTAATATCTTAATTATCAATATTTTACCCTAAAATTAATCCCCGAACCTGCACGCATTTGGCATAGTTCGGGGATTTTTGTGTTTTAGTTGTACCCACAAACCTAAAATACAAATGTAGTCTTAGTATGGTTGGGGTTTTTCGAGGAAAAGGGAAATTATAGTTAATTTCCACAAAAAGTCCATTTATTTTATCGTCGAAAAGTCCGTTGCTTTCATGTAAGACGACTCGACTTTGGCGTTGATTTTGCCATTTCGCTCGGAGTCATCACGGACTTTGACCCAATCGGGGTCGAGGCGAAAAGTATCAAAAGATTTCTTGCCCGCGTCTTCGCTTGCGTGGGAGAGAATATAAATGAGCATATCATCTTTGCCTTCCACCGTCCAGTAGGCCACGTTGGTCATGCCGTGCTTTTTGAAGAGTTTGACCGTATGATTGCGAAAACGCGCCAACAAATCGGGCAGTTTACCCGCATGGGTGGTATAGGTCCGCAGTTCAAAAACGCGCTCCTGCTTACTCTTTTTTGATTTGATTTTGGGCGAAAAATCAGTCGCTTTCATGTAAATACTCTCCACTTTGGCGACGATTTTGCCACTTTCTTCGGACGCCTTACGGACTTGATTCCATTCGGGGTCACGCGAAAAATGCCGCCAAGACGTATCACGCGCGGCGCGGTCAGGGTACGACATCACATAGACGAGTTTGTTTTCTTCGTGCATCGGCACCCAATAGCCGACGTTGGTCATGCCGTGTTTTTCAAACAGCTTGGTGGTGTGATTGCGAAAACGCGCCAACAGTGCGTCTAAACGACCTGGCTCGGTATAGTAAATTCGCATTTCGTACAAGCGCGTATCTTGCGCGGTAGCAACAGCAACAGTAGCCATCATCAACAAAACGGAAAGGATGAATTTTTGCATTATTTGAGGGGGTTTGAGGTTATTTTGGTCGGAATTAATCGTTGGTTTCGTTTTCTCTGACACCCGCTTCGGGTTGGAGGACATACACATCAAGCATCGCTTTGGGACGGGCGAGGTACTCGCGGAGCAAGGTTTTGACCGAATAGCCGTCGGGTACGTCTTGGGCAGCAAACCCAACAGCGTCTAACCCTTCGTGCTGGGCCAAAAACAAAGCGCGCGCATTGTGGAAGTTTTGAGAAATTACCGTCACTTTTTCTTGTT